>NZ_BKGB01000017.1:0-95960 GCF_008980925.1 Acinetobacter sp. TUM15071
TTATTTGATGATATAAATCCTTTTCTTTGAATATTGTAAAAATCAATCATCTTTTTTATATTTAAAGACAACTCTTTCTTTGAAAAATTATAATTCCAAGCATCTCTACCAGTTTCAGCACCACGAGAATAATTTTCAAACAATGTTAACGACGTTTTATTTTTTTTATCTCCCATACTAATATATTGACTAAAACTATCATCACGTTGCTTTAACCAGTCATGATACTCATCTGGAATAATTTCTTTCCAGCCAACAGCTCTTTCAATACCATTAATACTTTTAAATTCAGAAATTTTTTCTAATTTTTGTTCACGAGTTAAATAATCTCCAATATCATGGAAATAAATTTTTCCTTTATTCTCTGTATAAGGAGTTTTAACTAGAATTGAAATTGCAATAGGCGCACGACTACCACTACCAAATATTTTCCCGCCTTCTTGACGAGACTTTTCTCCAGAAGTCCTTTGATTACCTCTTAAATGAAAAATGTATAAAGAACTAAACTCTTCAACTAAACATTTTCTCAAACCATCAGCAGTATTTGCATCAATCCAACCTGCATTAGTAACAAATCCAATAACCCCCTGTTGATTTATACGATCACTTGCCCAACGAATTGCCCGAATATAAGAATCATATAAGGCATTTTTATTGATTGCTTTTGAGTTTTCTGCATAAGTCGAGCGTATCCTTTCATCTAAATATGGATATTTTAGATTCGCATTGTTATCATTTGCTGAATCCTGTCCTGCTGAATACGGTGGATTTCCAATAATTACGCGGATGTCTAAAGATTTTTGGCGTTTACGTCGCTCACTATTATCAATTAAAACTTTACTTACCAAATCTTCCTTTTCATACATCTGAAAAGTGTCAGTTAGACATATTCCACTAAACGGAGAATATTCATCAATTATTTGGCTATGATAAACAGCTTCAATATTAATTGCCGCAATATAATAAGCCAGTAACACGATTTCATTTGCATGAATTTCACTCTTGTATTTATAAACTAATTTATCAGAAGGAATTACCCCACTTTGCAATAATCTTGAAATAAATGTTCCTGTACCAGTAAATGGATCAATAACATGAACGCCGTCATCCGCAAAACTTTTACCGAATTCTTTTTGCAAAACATCATTTACACTGTGAATAATGAAGTCTACAACCTCAATAGGTGTATATACGATACCCAAACGTTCAGTCATACGCGGAAAAGCATTACGGAAAAATTTATCATATAACTCAACGATAATTTTCTGTTTAGCTTCTGCACTATCAATATTAGTAGCTCGTAATTTCACACTCTCATAAAAACGTTGTAATGATTGAGTTTCACTATCTATCTGATGTTGATCTAACACATCTAAAACCTTTTGCATTGCAAGTGCCATAGGATTATTAGAAGCAAAACTATATTCATCAAATAAAGCATCAAATACTGGTTTAGTAATGAGATGTTGAGCAAGCATTTCAATGACTTCTTCATCACTGACAGCATTGTTTAAATCATCACGTAATTCATTTGCAAACTGCTGAAATACGTCTCTTTCATGAACACATTGGGGGCGTTTTAAAATATCTGTGATTAACTTGATATGCGTCTGTGCAATTTGTGCAATATCGTTTGCCCAATCTTCCCAATGGTGTTTATTTCCTACCTTTTGAACAACTTTAGCAACGATTGCCCGTTCTATTTCTGTAGATTCAAAGCTAAAAGATTGTTGCGTTTGTTCATCTTCTTGTTCTTTTTTGGGTCTTGGTGTTTTACCAATAATTGTTCCACCTTGACCAGCACTTTGTTTTTTAGCTTTCTTTACAACTTTATTAGTGATCGCAATCACTTCCATTTTAGAACGATCAATACCTGTCAAATCCATCTTATTGATCATGGCATCAAAACGATCATCATGAGAGCGTAAAGCCTGTAAAACTTGCCACACGACTTTATAAGTTTGATTGTCATCCAATGCTTTGTTAGGCTCTACACCAGGTGGAATTACAACAGGTAAAATCACATAGCCTTTGGTTTTATTTGGTGCTAAGCGCATCACACGACCAACAGACTGAACAACATCTACTTGTGAACTACGTGGCGTTAAGAATAAAACAGCGTCAAGAGCAGGAACATCTACACCCTCTGATAAACAACGCACATTACTTAAAACACGACAAACTGGTCGTTCATTGCCATCATAATCAAATTGCTTTTCAGGACTAGCCTTAAGCCAATTTAGCTTTTGCTCTTTTAAATCAGCTCCCATTCCACCATCAACATGATCTGCTTCACAAACTAAATGGTGCGAAATTTCATTTCCTTCCTTAGCTTCGGCTTCTTGATACGCTTCGACAACTTGTTGAAAAATACCTGCAATATTCTTCGAACTTACTTGATGCTTACGAGCTTTTTGAGTTTGTTCAATCACCTGACAAAATGCTAAAGCACGTTGCATAGGACTTGTATCTTCTGCAATATCAACATGTATTCCTTGTTTAGATAAAGCTTTCCAACATCCAATAATACGAGCAGCATCATCTACAACGATTTCATTACTGTCCGTAATGGTCTTACCAATTTTTTCAATAATCGTGTCTGAATCAACAGTTAAAACAATAACTTTATAATCAACTAATAAACCTAATTTGACTGCTTCAGAAAAATTAATTGTATAAAGGGTTTCACCAAATAACTTAGGCTCGTCCATTGAATATAAAGTAAAATCCTCAGCTTTATTCTTTATATCATCAGAATACACACGAGGTGTTGCAGTCATATAAAGACGTTTTTTTCCAAGAATAAAACCAGAATCATGAATTTTGACAAAGTTTGAATCACTTTCACTATCATGTGTTGCACCAGTTGTTCTGTGTGCTTCATCACAGATAATGAGATCAAACTCTCCCATTCCATAATCATTTTGAGCGTCACTAATAGTAGCAATGGAATGGTAAGTAGAGAACACAACAGTCATATGTTCACTATCATGCAAATGTTCTACTTTTTCTCGTAATTTTTTTGCATCTGTCGTTGCTGGATACTGGAGTTCATGTGCTAGTGTCGTAACTTGATCAATAATGGAACTTTTTTCTTTCTTTTTCCCCACTTCACTATCGGAACATACAGCAAAACTATGAAGCGGTGTTGTGGACTCTTGTGTCCACTCCGTCAATGTCTGAGAAAGCAACGACAAGCTTGGTACTAAAAATAAAACTCGCTTCCCTTTACCTGCACACTCTTCTGCAATTTTTAAACTAGTAAAGGTTTTTCCCGTGCCACAAGCCATGATCAGCTTGCCACGCTCTAATTTTTGCTCATATAAGCCAATTTTGACTTGTGTTAAAGCAGCTTTTTGATGATCTTTCAGTCTTTTCTTTTGTTTAAAAATTACTTGCTTCTTTTCTGCAAACTTTGACCAATCAATTTGACTATTTTCCAAGGTAAATAAATCAATTTTAATAACTGGAGGGTCTTGATTATCCAAGGCATCTAAGGCGTTTACAGACCAATTACGTGTTGTACTTACAATAATACGATGAGCAAAGTATTTCTTACTTGCTGCTGTAAAAAAACTATCGATATCTGTTTTTTGCAATCTATAATTTTCTGCGTAGAGTTTGCATTGGATTGCATAAAACTCTCCATCATTTGTTGTAGCAACTAAATCAATACCTGTATCAGTACCTTTTAATCCCTGCTCAATCGCCCAATCCGTATACGTTTGCACATTAGTAAATAAGTCAGCATAGTAAGCCTCATACTTAAAGTATTGGATACAAAGCTGTTCAAAATATGTACCTTTCTCTCGTTCTGTTTTTGCTATTGTTCTAAATGTATCTATTAACTGGAAAAAAGATGACATAACATCCCCAAAATTAAAACTATTACTATCCCTAATTTGCTATTGTACTTATAAGTAGAAAATAATACAGATTGAACTTAAAAAACTTATATTAATAGGCAAAGGCGTATGCTATCTGCTCTATAAATATTCAATCCTTCTATCCACAGCTTCTGATTTGAGCCCATATCTGTATATGGAAGTAATTTTCTTAAATATTTATTCTCTTCGAGAGCAAATAAAATCAACGATATCCTCGCTGCTTCCCCCTTCAGTAATATCCACCCACTTACTTTTTTCTTGATACATCGTTAAGTCATCTAGACTATTTTTACCCTCACCTAAACTTCTATATTTTCTTGTTTTACAATCAATCTCATCTTTAGAAAAAACAGTTTCATCCACCCAAACGCTACGATAAACAACTATATGCTTATACTTCTTCTTTTCATCGCTTACTAAAAAATACTTACCATCATAACCACTCTTTTGCATTGGGATTGCTATTTCTTTAGCAGTTGCAGAATTCTGAGAGGATTGTTCAACATTCTCTATACTCTGCTCCTCCGTCTTCACATCGCTATCGATAGGATCAGAACTGCTACATGCAGACAAAAAGATAAAACTACTTAATACATATTTTAAAAGCTTCATAAATTTCTAATTGAATATAAAAAAAATTAGTTTAGAACTTTATTATTGATTTTTCTACAGATTACACTAATAGGTCGCCTAGCTGCTTTCTTCTCATAGCACTATACCTAAAAGACAAAAAAATTAAATGATAAAAAAACTATCAATAGAGTTTAAAAATTAATTAAATGATAGTATTATCATAATACTTAAACGAATATAGTTAAATAAGAAATGACTGCTAGAATTTATGTAAGGGCTAGTACTAAAGATCAAGATGCTGAAAGAGCATTAGACGATTTAAGAAAGTTTGCTGAAAACCTTCAAATTGATATTAAAGAATACATAGAAAATGAGTCTGGAACGAAGCTTAACCGCGCCGTTTTAAATCGCTTATTAGATGAGTCAAATCATGGTGACACTCTGTTAGTTGAAAGCGTGGATCGCTTATCTAGACTAACTCAACCTGATTTTGAGATTTTGAAAGGACGTATAAAAGAAAAAGGATTAAAATTAGTAGTAGCAGATCTTCCTACTACGCACATGCTTATTAGCTCAACTGATACCATCACCAGTTCTATCCTTAATCTGGTTAATAACATGCTAATAGATTTGTTGGCTACTATGGCTAGATTAGACAATGACAAACGTAGAGAACGTATTAAACAAGGACTAGAACGGAAAGGTTATAAACCTTCTGGTAAAAAAGCAGATATCATTAAACATGCAAGAATCAAAGAGTTGAATGTAAAAGGACTAACAAAAGAAGAAATAGCTAAAGCTGTTGGATGTGGTGTAGCTACAGTATATAGGGTTTTAAAATAAATATTATATTGAGTCAGCTAGATACCACCACCTAATGAGATAGATCTAGCTAATATTCATAAACTAATCTAATAAAATTAATTTGATATCCAGAAGTTTCTACAATAGAGGTAAAAACAGAAGCTTTGAAACTTAAAGTTCAGATAAAACTATAAACTCCACTCAAAAAATTACATGAGGCTCATGATTGTTAAAATTATTTTTCAAATACAGACTTACATTTTGCTAAAGCCAATCGCACAGCTTTGCCTATTTCTTCGTGACTAGATGTACTTGAAATTTGCACCTCATCAGACTCTTCTATACCCTCCCCATCCCAAGCTTCAGGTTTTCCTTGCCGTGATGGTTGAATAAAGATAGTCCCATTTTGTTCAATTACCGTTAAAGAATACATAGGGCGAAATAACTTTTCTTTACTTTTAAACCCAACAAAATCCTGTAATTTCCCAATCCAACTTTTGTAACGTTCAGCCCCTTGCTTGTAATCAAATAAATCTACGTCATCAACAGGCGAGACCCTACGGCTTACTGAAAGACAATCAACCAATGCCTTTCCTATCTGTACATTATCAATATTTCCTTCAAGTAAGTACTCTTTACCATTCTTATCAAGAATGAAGCTGCGTTTTCCTGACAATGTATTAATTGCCAAGACAAATTGATTGGCTTTAATACTACTAGTCTTGAAAGAAAAATCATCTGTGTTAAAGATTTTTTTATCCATATTACTTTACTACCGTAATTGTTAATTTTACACCTTTAGGTGGACTATATTGATTTGCTTTATTGATCTGTGCCCATTGTACTAGATCAGTATTTTAGGAATACCAATAAAAGATAAAGTGTCTTTTCATTTAAAAAAATTATTGAGTTTAGTTAGATCAATTTATTAAGATGTAACCCAAGCAGCACAAAAACTTAGAGGATCAAAAGTGCTTGAACAATTTGATGATGTGTCTATTAAAAAGAAAGCGTATGTGCATTTTGGTGGCGCATCCATAAGTCATATGCTTGTTTTAAAAGATGGCACTAAAAAGACCTTAGGGGTTATACTTCCTTCAGAAGAACCTTTGACCTTTAAGACACATTTAGCTGAACGTATTGAAATAATCTCAGGGCAATGTACAGTTCAAATTGGCAATGCACCTGAGGTACACATCTATAGCTCAGGTGAATTTTTTTATATTCCTTCAAATAGTCAATTTAGCATTCATACGAATGAAATTGTAAATTATGTTTGTCATCTTAATGATCAAAAATAAACTGCTTAGGCTAATTAATAAATAATTCTATATCAAGAATGGTAAAAACCTTATGCCACTAACATAGCGTTTTGATCATTTGCAGCTTTTTTACTATTCCACCAATCAATTATCTCCTGACGGTCAAAATACACGGCGGCCTGCCTAGCCGTTCCATCTTTGTATTTTTTGGGAAATGAGCTATCTTCTTGCATCATTTTATCTAATCTACTTGCTGTAATTGATAAAGCTTCACATACTTCTTTTTTTGTTAATCTTAATTTTTTCATACATTATTCCCCAATTGATTATTATAAATACTATCTATATCGATATTATACTCTTTCATGAACTTTTTTCTCATACGATGAATACTACTTCTACAGTAGAAAATTTTCTCATTCCCATTTTTCAAACTGAAATAAAACTTCTTATCTGCGTTGTTAGTTATTTTATCTAGCTCGATTACTCTACTAAAATCTGGTAACTGCAATTTATCTAAACGCCGTTTGAAAATTGTATCCAAATTACCTATATCAAACCATTGCCAACCAAATCTCAGATCCCAATCTTTAAGCTGTAGCGGATTAATCTTAATTTCAGATCGAATCATCTTATCCGCAAGTTCCTTTTGCTCAGATGTTAAGATACACCTATTCTTCCTTGCTTGATCTATCTCTTTGCCCTTGTGGTAAAACCCCAATACCCATCTTTTAGAATTTTGACCATAATAAACTCCATTTTGGTAAATAGTTTTTTTCCTATTAGGATAATAGCCACCCATTTTTATTTTCTCTAAATAAGTTAATGCTAGATTTTTATTATTAAAAATTATATCTTGCTTAACATGAATTTTATATATTCTAAACTTCCCTTGACGAATTATTTCATACTGATCAATTGTTGGCTGAATAACACTCATTTCTTCAAGTTTTAGAAGCACCTCAATGACTAAATCACGAACACTATCACAACCTTCAACATTTTGACCGTTCAACCATTTATAAAAATTACCACTAATTTTTAATTTATTATCGGTAGATTTAACTTGTAATATATGCTTATTCTCTGATTCTATACATTTTGCACGATAGGATTTCTGTCCTTTATCATAATCAAAATCTTCATTTAAATATAAGGTCAATCCATTAGATACTTTTTTCGGATCATGTGTAATATTTACAAGAACATCTAACCAGTCAATATGAAATTTATTTGTTTTTTTCATTCTATTCCTCACGTATAATTTAATTATTTTTACTAATACTAAAATTCAAACATAAAAAACCCACAATAAGCTACAGCTTAAAGTGTTTGGCATAAAGATTGATTACCACTATGAATGAAGCAATATTATTATATTTATTTTCTTTTCAAAATTTGAACAAATGTATAGTTAACATAGTTAACATAGTTAACATTAATAACTAGTATTTAGTATTACATAAACTTTATAAAAAGTCAAGTTCCATACTATTAGCTTAAACATCTAACCGTTATTAAAAATAAAAAAGACTTATCATATGATAAGCCTCTATACATCCCAAAAAGTATTTTAATTTCTTATACTACCAAACTTATAATTACCATAATTGGTTTTAACTTCAACTTCCCTAACATAATTAGGCTCACAACCAATAGATAATTTAATCATACGACCAAAAGATAAATTAGCTGGTAACTTCTTATCACGATCATATTTAGTTATATGACAATTATTACCACGATTAATTATGATGTCATTTACAGTGACTTGATCCGTTTTTGCTTGGATGACAATATCATATACTGGTCTTTCATACATTTGCGTCATAAATTGATTAGGACTATACGATACCTCGACAGGCTCCCCTTCTAATAGTTGTTTAATAGGATTTACGCTACCCTCATCTGTATATCCCTCATCACTTGCAATATTAGAATCACCACTCTCTATAGCAGCACCTTCATCTGCTTTAGTACTCGCATCAGCTAAAACACCAACAACATCTTCAGCAGAAGCAACAGCTTCTTCTGCTTCAGCTTGTGCCGTTTGAGCTCCTACAGCTTGCGTATTTTTAGATTCACTACATCCCATTACAAAATATAAGGATGACACCATCACACTGCAATACAACATGTTTTTAATCATAATTTCCCCACTACTAATAGTCATATTTCTTCACCTACTCACTTAATAAATCACTTCACACCGTGAGATTAAATTTAAAAAGTTAATCAATTAACGTAACTAAAGTTTAATAATTTACGTAATTAAAATCAAATGTTACGTAACTATTAGTTAAGCTAATTATTTTGAGGTAATGAAAAATGATGATGAAAAAACCTTATTTGCAAATCGTTTAATAAAAGCTATGCAAGCCAAAGGTTACGAAGCTAAAGCTTCAGTTTTAGAAAGAGAGTTCAATTTGAACTATTCAGGCAGACCTATGACCTTACATGGTGTCCGCAAATGGCTCATCGGGGAATCTATCCCATCAGGTGACAAACTTCTTACGCTTGCAAAATGGCTAGACGTACCACCAGAAGAACTTGCTTTTGAAAAAGATATCCAAAAAGCTATTGCTCAACGTGAAGCCCGTTGGCAGCAGGACATCGGTTATAGAGACAAAGAAGTATTTGAAGCTTTTATAGCACTATCTCCTGCACATAAAAAACTTGTTCGAGATATGATTGTTACTTTATCTGATAAATCAAAATCAACTTAAGTTATTACCGTACATAGTCGTTCTTCAAAATTTTAGAATATTTTACTTAGGCTATTTTCCTTTTACTAAATCATCTATGTAGTCTGCCCACCATTGCATCATTCCAGCACGTTCTTCAAGGTGTGATCCTTTATCATAGGCACCCTTTACACCCTTTTTCATATGGGCTAAACAAGCTTCAACCACTTGCTCTTTATCACTAAATTGATTGTTCAATGCGGTACTTGCAATATGTCTAAAACCATGTGGGTTTTGTCGCCCTTTATAACCCATACGATTTAATGCCATATTAAAGGTATTGTCCGATATAGGCTGACTTAGGCTATTACGACCTGCAAACAATAACTCAGATTCTGTTTGGTATTGTTCTAACTCTTTTAATAATGTGATGGCTTGTTTAGGTAACGGTACAACATGAGCAATACCTTTTTTCATAATTTCAGCAGGTTTAATCCAAATTGCCTTTTCAAAATTAAATTGCCCCCAAGTCGCGAAACGTAACTCTACAGGGCGTGGGAATAATAGAGCCATTAGTTCCAAACCAATTGCCAATTTACGTTGATGGTGATTACGTATATCTTTAATTAATTGAGGGAATTCATTTATTTCGACAAACTTCATATTCCCACTTTCATTTTTATCTAAATGTTTGGTTATCCCATCAATTGGGTTAAAGTTGATCTTTGATTGGAATTTCGCCCAATCATAAGTATTACGGCAATAAGAGGTTAATTTTTCAACTTGGGTGTGGATGTTTAATTCACGCTGCAAACCTTGAAAAAAATCAAACCATTCTTTAGGGGTAATTTCAGTAAAATCACGTTCACCAAATTTAGGGATGATATGACGATTAATAGATTTTTGTGCTTTATCAAAAGTTGTTTCACCCCATGCGGATTTTCGAGTATCTAACCATTCATTCATTAGCTTACTAAACTTTTTCCCCTCAATCCCTTGTTGCTTCTGTTTGAGATACTTTCTTGTTTCTAAAACTTCACCATTAGATATCTTCTCAGATAACTCAATTGCTTTACGTCTTGCTGCTGCACCACTAACACTTGGATATCCACCAATCCCTTTCCATGACCAAGTACCTTTTTCATTTTTATAACGTAACTGCCAAGACTTCTTCCCTGTCTTTTGCACTACAAAATACAATGCACCCGTATCACGTTCACGATAATCTTTGTCTTCAGGTTCTAAATTTGCCAAAGTTGTATCGGACAAGGGTCTTTTTTTAATAGCATCTCGTTTCATTTGTTTTTTGTATCATGAGTTAAGCTCCAACCAATGATACACCACATGATACAAGGTGGACAGTGGTATGTAACTTTATATACCGCTATAAAAAGCTAAAAAAAAGCCCTGAATCTATATAATTCAGGGCTTTGGAGTTCATGTAACTTTATAAAAAGTTATATGACTTTAATATCTTGGTAGGTATATCCAGACTCGAACTGGAGACCTCTACGATGTCAACGTAGCGCTCTAACCAACTGAGCTATACACCTAGAATGAGAAGCATCATATTCATTTTTTCTGCGCTTCACAAGTTTTTTTGAGATTGTTTCAGTGCAATTGCGCAGTCTTTAAGCAAGCACTTAAAATCTTGAGTATTTACGCTATTCTGCTGCTCTAAAAAAACAATTTGTTGATATAACACAATCGCTTGTTCAAATACCTGTATGTCTTCAACTTGCGATGCCAAACGCTGCATCCACACTTGAAAAGTTTCTGCAGGTTGCTTTTGCAGATTTTTGGGCAGTTTCTTTTGAAATTTGAATATAGCTTTTTGATAGCTGTGTTGCTGCCTTGTTTGCTTCCACCAATAGATACCCACATATACCAGCAAAATAGCGAATACACCAACAATCAGCACAATCGCATATGCATAACTTGAATCTAGTCCTAAGCGAGATAACCAGTTCTTCTGTTTTTCTGCATCATAACCAACTACTTTGCTTTGCCATTGATAACTTAAATAATCACTCCAAATCCGCATATTTTTTAGAAATTTAAATTGTTGCAAACGCCAAGCTTTACTTTCATCTCCCCATACAGTTTGATCTTCTGCCAAATAATCCTGCATACCCGTATCAATTCGTTGCGGTGCAATCATGGCAGTTGGGTCAATTCTTTTCCATTTTCCATCTAGATAGACCTCACTCCAAGCGTGCGCATCCAGTTGACGAACCTCCCAACTTTGCCCATCAGGCGCCAGTTGACCACCTTGATAACCTGTTACCACTCGTGCAGGAATACCTGCATAACGCATTAACATGACAAAACTAGATGCATAATGCTCACAAAAACCTTTTCGGCTGGAAAACAAGAATTGATCTATACGATCACCACCTAAAGTCCCAGGCGTCAAAGTGTATACAAAACCATTTTTTCGGTACCATGACAGCACTGATTGTAGATATTGTTCAGGTTGCTTTTGACTTTTTTCAAACAACTCATGCGCCAATTGCTGCGCTTTAAGATCCCGCCCCTCATCAAAATTAAGATTTAACTCAAGTTGACGTGCTGACAACAAAATAGGCTCTGCCGACATGCGCCCCAACCACAACATCTGTATGGGTACATTGCGCTTGATCAGCTTAGATGGGCGAATACTATTATCTTGATACAACTGCAAATAACGTTCTTGCGGAATCGAATATTCCAAACCCATGATCCAATTGGCTTGCTCATCTGCTGCTAAATATTGATAAGGCACGCTCCTTGGAGTTGACCGTACATTTTTAATTTGCTGATTGAAAAAACTGCTGGTCCATGTGGTTCCATCATATTGATCTAAAACCAAAGCTCTCCAATACAATTCTGGTCTGCTTGGAAACTGCGACATATCTGCCACCACCCGAAAAGCCAATGCTGAAGATTGCGATAATTGCGCGATATCTCCAGGCGACATCCGGTCACTGATTCCTGTTGTAGCCTGATCCTTCTGAATTGGAACCGCCCAAAGCGGTGGCAATCGAGGAAAGAAAATAAATAAGATGAGAAAGAAAGGAATTGCAATGCCTACAAATTTAAAAATTTGCTTCACATCTTGTTTAAGTTGGTTTGATGATAGTTTCGTTCGATTAAACAACCCCGTCTGTATCCGATACAAACCAAGCAAACACATCACAAAGGCTGTAAATACAATCAATGCCACCCAAAAAGCTTGACTATGTAATAATAGGCTGGCACTGACAAATAGAGCAAAATTAAAGACAATCAATAAATCACGGGTGTTTTTAGCTTCTAAGCATTTGGCAAATAAACAGGTACTTAAAAAGGCGACGCCCGCTTCTACTCCGAGGATGGTTTGATAATTGATATAAACAATACCCAAGGACAATAGAATAAAAAACACCAAAAACCATTTAGGAAAAGGCACCCAGCTTTGTTTACGATATCTACGAACCAATAAAAGCCAAACCACCGCCCATAATCCCGTTAAAGCAGCAGGTGCAAAAGCGGTTTGCCCAAGTAATACCAAAGCCAAGACAGCTAAAACACAGAAATAGATTTGTTTAGTCATCATTATGCCTGCGCCAATAAAAGTTTGGCCTTAATTAACTGAGATAGTCCCTGCCCACTTTCCAAGCGTGCATGCGGCAAAATAAGTGCATAATCATCACCTAACTGTTCACATTGCTCGACCAAACCCATCATAAAGCTTAATTTATCTTCATGGCTTTGAGCTGGGATCTGCTGATAGTCAATTTCCAGATGCTGGTGATTGGCCTGAGCTTCAAACATTTTGATCAGAAATCCCTGCCCACGTGCGACCTGTTTCCATGCCACATTTTGATAAGAATCACCATGTTGAAAGCCACGTAACTCTTTAAACTCATCTAAGCTATCTTGGGCAGAAGTCGGCTTATTTTTATGCTCTTTCTGCCAATCATAGCCCATTGGGGCAACCCAGACTTTATGTTTTGGATATAAATAAGTCCATGCGCGGACTAATCCTAATGGATAAGTAGAATAAATTTTAACGGCACCGAATTCATAGAGCCCACGTTTGTCAGGCATAACTGCAAGCTCAACACTATGTTGTGTCTGATCGATAAAAACCAATTGCTCTTGAGTTTGCCACTGTATCCTTAGATAACGTGCAGAACGAACAGATTGTTTAAATAGCAGCTTTAAAATGATTGCTTGATCGACTTGTCCGACTTCAGGCAGCACAATATCAATTTGTAAATCATGTAATTGCTTAAAGGTCAGATAAAAACTAATGCAAAGAATGGCACTGATTAGAAAGCAAAATCCTAAAATCAGATTATTGGCATAGTTAATTCCAGCAATAAAGGTAATTAGAATCAGGACCAGATATAAAAAACCTTGTTTATAGATAAAAACCAAAACGTCTTTTTGTCGCAGGATTTTACTGCGATCCATTTGGAAACGTTTTGCGATCCATTGCTTGACCTGTTGTTTAAGTCCAGTTTGCATAGTCTGTACTCACCTACAATGCATCAACTGACTGCAACAGCTGTTTTACCTCCATCTCACCCAAACTTAAACGATGTGCAACTACAGCCACAAATACCGTTTGTACATCATCCGTGGTCACGAAGCTACGCCCTTCAACCAACGCATAGGCTTGTGCTGCGGCTTTCAGTGCCAATACTCCACGTGTAGACAGGCCATGGCGTTGCTTACGTGTTTCAGCAGCTAAATCTAAAATATAATTAAGTACGGCGTCACTGATGAATATCTGTTTGGCCAATTCACGTAAATGCAAAATATCGGCTTGGTTAAACACAGCATCTAATTGATGAATCAGGACTTGGCGTGAGCTTTGTTGTAACAGTAATTTTTCTGCTTGACGAGATGGATAACCCAATGACAATCGCATCAAAAAGCGGTCTAATTGAGACTCTGGCAATGCATAAGTTCCACTTTGAAAGAGTGGGTTTTGCGTCGCCAGCACCCAAAAAGGTTGTGGCAATTCATAATGCACGCCATCTACTGTAACAGCCCCTTCTTCCATCGCTTCCAACAAAGCACTTTGAGTTTTGGGACTACAGCGGTTAATTTCATCTGCGAGGAGGATTTGGGTAAAAACAGGACCTTGCTTAAATTCAAATACATGTTCTTTCTGATTAAAAATATTGATACCAATCACATCACTGGCCAACATATCATTGGTAAATTGAATGCGCTGAAAATGTAATCCTGCCAAACGCGCCAAGGCACTGGCTAAGGTTGTTTTACCGAGTCCAGGTAAGTCTTCAAACAATACATGACCACCTGCCAGCAAACAGGTCAGTGCCAGTTTGGTTTGTTGCGGCTTATCTAAAATGAGCTGATTGACTTCAATTAAAAATTGCTCAATCTTTTGACCAAAGCTTTTAATATCTTGTTCTAACGCTTGGTTTTGTCGTTTTTTGTCTTGAACTGAAGCTTGATCCATGCCCCACATAATTTTATCCCCAAAATAAAACAGTGCATGTTTCAACATACACTGTTTTGGTTTTTTTTCAACGAAATCAATTGATTTCTAGCAAGGGCATTTTTTCATATTACCACCCGCTGAAGGATAACGTGCATCGATACAATGACGATAAAATGTCTTTGCATCCATCGGAGTTAAATCTGGATGATGCGCTTTCATATGCTGCACATAGGTTTCGTAGTCAGGCACACCGACCATCAAACGAAAACTCTGCTGCAAACGTTGCCATAACACAGCAATCCGTGACCAATTCTTGGGTGATAAAAGTAAATGTTTTTGCGACATGATGGTGAATTTAATAATCTTCACAATCACTGCGCTGCCTTGTCGAGCAATTTTAAAATCCATCGCTACTCTCCTTTGATGCTATTCGCAGTCATCGGGGTTTCTGAATAAACTGCTGGTGCCTCGTTTACTGTTGGTGTAGGGCTCGCCAATGCTCTGCGTACAATACCAATCGAAGCAATGATCATCACAATCGCAACAATCATAAAGAAGCCACACAGTGCAGCATTGATCTGATTTGACATCACAATCGTTTGCATTTCAGCAACGGTTTTGGCTGGTGCAAGCACCTCACCACGCGCAATTGCATCCGAGAAACGATTCGCTTGTGCAAGGAAGCCAATTTTTGGATTTTCATGGAAAATCTTTTGCCAACCTGCTGTCATTGAGGTAATAAATAAGAAAATCGTCGGGATAATGGTGACCCAAACATACTTCTCTTTCTTCATCTTGAATAGAATGACTGTACCTAAGATCAAGGCCATCGAGGCAAGAATCTGGTTACCAATACCAAATAACGGCCACAATGAGTTAATCCCACCAAGTGGGTCAACCACACCTTGGTAAACGAAGAAGCCCCAACCTGCCACCGCGACAAAGGTCCCAACCAAGTTCCCAAAGAATGAACTCGATTGTTTAATCGCTGGAACCACGATACCGACTGTATCCTGCACCATGAAACGACAAGCACGTGTACCCGCATCAACCGCAGTTAGAATAAATAATGCTTCAAACAAAATCGCAAAGTGATACCAAAATGCCATCATTGAGCGGTTATTGAAAATCTCTGAAATGATATGTGCCATACCAATTGCAAATGTAGGCGCACCACCTGTACGAGATAAGATTGAACTCTCACCGACTTCCTGAGCCAGTAAAGTCAACATTTCTGGACTCACCACGAAACCAAGATTTCGCACTGCTTCTGCGGCGGTCTCTACCGAGGTCCCTAAAACTGCTGCTGGTGCATTAATTGCAAAGTAAATGCCTGGATCGAGTACTGTCGCACAGATCATTGCCATGATGCCGACGAAAGATTCCATCAACATACCACCATAACCGATCATACGAATATTGACTTCGTTATCGACCAATTTAGGTGTTGTACCTGATGCAACCAAGGCATGGAAACCTGAAATTGCACCACAGGCAATGGTAATAAACAGGAAAGGAAATAAACTACCCGCAAATACAGGGCCTGTACCATCAACAAAATGGGTCACTGCTGGCATTTTCAAATCAGGCATCGCAAAGATAATCCCGATCGCCAAGCCTGCAATCACACCAATTTTAAGGAAGGTTGATAAGTAGTCACGTGGTGCTAATAACAACCAAACCGGTAAAACAGAGGCGATAAAACCATAAATAATTAAGGCCCATGTCAATTGAGTACCACTGAGGGTAAATAACTGCCCCCAATATGGATCTTTTGCAACATCCCCACCATACACAATTGCCGCCATCATCAATACAAAACCAATGATTGATACTTCTGCAATTTTCCCTGGGCGTAGATAGCGCATATACACGCCCATGAATAAGGCGATTGGAATGGTTGCAGCAATACTGAACACACCCCATGGGCTATGCGCCAATGCTTTTACGACGACCAAAGCCAGCACAGCAAGGATAATGATCATCACCCCTAGCGTACCTAGCATCACAATCACACCTGCAAAAGTACCGAGTTCTTGTTTTGCCATTTCGCCTAAAGAGCGACCATCACGACGTGTGGAGATAAATAAAACCAGAAAATCTTGTACAGCACCTGCAATCACCACACCGACTAAAAGCCAGATGGTGCCAGGTAAGTAACCCATTTGCGCTGCGAGAATTGGACCGACTAAAGGCCCTGCACCTGCAATAGCTGCAAAGTGATGACCGAATAAAACGAATTTATTGGTAGGAACATAATCCAGACCATCTGCGAGACGATGAGCTGGGGTTAACCGTTTAGGATTTAATTCAAAAACTTTGTTTGCAATAAATAAACTATAGAACCGATATGCAATGCTATATACACAGACTGCGGCAAGAACTAACCAGACCGCATTAACATGCTCACCACGACTAACCGCCAAGATCCCAAATGAAATTGCCCCAACGATGGCAACCAAACTCCAAAGGAGTTTCGAGGGAAGTGTTGACTTTGCTTGTGTTGTCTCCATTCAAAACCTCTCAAATACATAATGCGTGGTTAGGGTCTGTTGACATTTCACTTTACGAGCTATAGCTATCATTGCGACAGAGAACATTTTTAGAAGACATAAAGCATGTCTTATGCAATTTAGCTATTCTAAATAATGAGTAGCGATTACAGCTACGCAAGATAATGTAGTGGCAACAAAAAATGTCAGCAAGCCCTATTAGATTTCCCTTTCCATATTTTCTGTAGAAGAAATATCTTTGTAAGTTTACCTTCTAGCTTCAATTATTTATCTAATACTTTGGCATAAAAAAAGGGATGATTGTTTAATCATCCCTTCGATAATTGTATATCTTGAGTAGCTTGGCTACTCATTCACAATTATGCACGTTCTAGGTAGTCACCAGTACGTGTGTCTACACGAACGCTTTCTTCTTGCTGTACGAATAATGGAACACGTACAACTGCACCTGTTTCAAGCTTCGCTGGCTTACCGCCACCGCCAGAAGTATCACCACGTACACCTGGATCAGTTTCAATAATTTTCAACACAACAAAGTTTGGTGGATTTACGTTCAAAGGTACGCCATTGAATAACATGATCGTACATTTTTCATTTGAATCGTCCTTTAACCATTTCGCAGCATCGCCCATTGCTGTTTTATCAGCAGCGATTTGCTCGAAAGATACAGGATCCATGAAGTTCCACATTTCGCCATCGTTGTAAAGGTAATCCATTTCAACTTCTACAATATCAGCTGCTTCTAAAGAATCACCTGATTTGAATGTTTTTTCTAATACTTTACCAGAACGAAGGTTACGTAATTTCACACGGTTAAACGCTTGACCTTTACCTGGTTTTACATATTCATTTTCCATGATTGAACATGGGTTGCCATCAAGCATAACCTTAAGGCCTGCTTTAAAATCATTTGTAGAATAATAGGCCATGAAAGGCGCACTCCAAACTTAAAAATCAAATCTTATGGGCTTGTTTAACATTCATATTTGGTTGCGACAGAGGAGATTTTTTCGACGATACAAGGCATGGATGGTGAAATTTAGTTATTCTAAATGAACCATACATAACGCAGTAGCTACAAAAAATATCCCTGTCCCGTAGGGTTATGGCTAAAATTTCCTCATACTTCGTTATGAAACTTGGCAAGGGAATAGCCATTCCCTACGTTTCACGCCTCGCATGATTAAATTTTAACCGATAACGCAATTCATATATGAACGTTAAACAAGCCCCAATGCTAGACTAGGCACACAGCTGCGGCTAACACTATTTTTACGTATGGCATGATAAACTATTTACATCAAGAGCAAAACTGGCAATCACAACTCAGTGACCTAATTACTGATCCTTTAGAGCTGTTAAATCTGCTTGAGTTATCTACCGATCAACTATTATCAGGGGCAATCCTCGCCTCTGAACAGTTTAAATTGCGCGTCCCACGTGCATTCGTCGGAAAAATGACCGTTGGCGATCCGCTTGACCCTCTGCTACTGCAAGTCTTACCCCATCATCTCGAACTGGAAGAACATCCTGAGTTTGTGACAGATCCTTTAGGTGAAGAAGCCGCAAATCAAATGGCGGGAGTTCTACATAAATATCAATCACGTTTTTTGTTGACCTTAACGGGTGCATGTGCAATTCACTGTCGCTACTGTTTCCGTCGTCATTTCCCGTATCAGGAAAATCTTCCTAAAAATGACGATTGGTTAAATATCAAACAGTATATTGAGCAAAATCCACAAATCAATGAAGTGATTTTGAGTGGTGGTGACCCCCTTACGCTAAACAATCGAAAAATTTCATTGTGGCTAGAACGAGTCGCATCTCTCCCTCAGATTAAGATATTGAGAATTCATTCACGGGTTCCTATTGTGATCCCGAATCGTATTGATGAAGAGCTGATTTCTATATTAAAAAACAGTAGGCTACGTATTGTAGTAGTGGTACACTCAAACCACGCAGCTGAACTCGATGATTTCACTTGCTCGAAGTTGCTACAGTTATCATTCCAGCATATAACCGTTCTTAATCAGGCAGTTTTGCTCAAAGGTGTGAATGATTCTGCAGAAACTTTAAATGCATTGAGTAGCCGTTTATTTGAAGCACGAGTAATGCCCTATTACCTTCATGTTTTGGATAAAGTTAAAGGTGCTCAGCATTTTGATTTAAGATCTTCAGAGATAGATCAGATATACAGTGATGTATTAGCGAGTTTACCAGGATATCTCGTCCCGAAACTCGTCAGGGAAATTGCGGGCGAAAAAAATAAAACACCGCTTTTTGGGGTTCAAACATTCTGAGATTGATAACACAATGATGAATAATGCTTTTTCGGATATTTTCCAAATTCCAACAGTCTTAAGACGGGACAAACTTAGCTTTTGTGATACCAATTCTAAAAGTCTCAATGAATGGATTTCAAATCTATCCATTATGCAGTTGGGTGATACCTCCAAAGCACTGTTTGCAGCTCTGTTAGAGCTGAGTGAATTAGAATGTTCGGAAACTTTACGTTTTGACTTGGTTCAGGTTCTGCATCCGACTATTGAAAATGTTTTAGGTAGCCTAGAAAAGAACTTTTTTAATCAGGGTGTGATTAGCTCAGATCGTAATGAACATATCATTGAACTGGCAATGTTATTGCGTTGCTACTTCGCAGCAATCTATATCAATATTGTGCGTCGCAGTAATGATCAGCTTGATCAGCAAAAGTTTTCTATTTTCGCGCTGAATCAAAAGAAAAACCTGCAAACGGCGAGAACCTTAGCCACCTTTCAATCGCTACAGCAATTAACCCAACTTCTCTATCAGCAACATATGTTGTATAGCGAACCAGTTGCTGGACAATGGTTAATTGCTCATCAGCTCTATGATGCAGCAGTGACACATAAATATCAGCATACCAACTTAGATCAGTCTCAGGGCAAACCAAGTTCGATTACCAATATTACGCAGGCCTATGCTCAACTGATCTTGATGGATATTTTTAATACCAATCAAATTCGTCAATCTGAAATACAGGCTCTGTTTCAGTGTAGTTTTGACTGGGCAAAAATGGTTCAAATTTTGGCGAAGGAAACCGACCTGACCAAATATGTAGTTGATACCAGCAAAGACCATCCACCGATTTATAATAAAAAGCAAAGTTCTGGCTTCAACCCAAACATCTTTATCAGCACACATAGTTTGTTGGATCATGTCACAGCAACGCTACATAAAAATGCTGAATACATTTCTAAGAATGAAAAAATCTATTTAACACCAGCACTTAAGTTTCATGTGCAAACCATCTTAGGTACAACTGCAGAACGTCGACATGAGCGTTATGAATATTCAGCGCAACTGCATATCTGCTTTGGTCTGCTGACCGCTCACTTCTATTTATCTAAAGCTAAAAACTTTTCCGAAACGTTATTGTTAGATCATGGTTATGGTCTGCAAAACGAATCAAAGTTTATGTCAGCTTGGGATAAAAAAAGTACTTCAGACAATCAGGAATCAGCCATTCAGCGCTTGAGCCGTGAAAGCAAAGCCGTTTACCAAGCAGATATACTCGATATCAGTGTGAACGGTTATCGTATTAAATGGTCAGGAGAAGCACCGAAAAACCTAAGAACAGGCGAATACATTTTAGTCAAAGAAACATCACATGGGCACTGGCGTGGAGGGGTAATCCGTTGGCTCAAACAATCGAGCGAGAAAAGTTTAGAACTTGGTTTAGAAGTATTAGCACAGGAAATTTTCCCTTGCGCGGTTCGTATACAGGCAGATCGACATATCAGCAACTATCATCCAACACTTTTATTAAAAAACCAAAATTTGGATGAAACAAAAACAACCTTAATTTTACCAGGTTCACAAATTTTTAGAGAACACCAAGCTGTTCATTTAAGATTGGGGAAAGAGGAAGTCAAAGTGTATTTATTAAACGCACAATTAATTACCCAGAGTTTTGTTCAATTTGAGTTTGAACTGCTAAATGATGAGGAACTCCCTGTTCTTCAAAAATATATGGCACAAAAAAATATGGACACAATTGATCAAGATTTATGGGAAGCATTAAAGTGAGAAATTCTTTACTCTCTAAGAAACTCAAACGGACGGAAACCCGTTTACTGATTATTGATGATAACCAATTACGTTATAATCAAATTGCAGCAATTTTTACGGCACAAGACCATCAAATTCAAGCGACATTGCTGGATGATCTTAAAACATTTGAGAAACAGCTGAATTTACCATGGGATATTGTTATTTTTGGTCGTGCTTATGACCTAAAAATTGAACAAACACTTTCTTTGATTCAGGCATCATCACAGCCGAGCCTACCTGTACTACTGTTAGAACCAGATGACTATAATGCTGATCAATATCAGACCTATATTCATAAAGGTATCTATGATGTATTAAACCTTAAATCTCCAGAAAAATTCTACATCAGCATCGTCCGTGCGCTTTCCTATAGCCGCCTAGTACAAGCTGAACATCGTTTATTAAACGAATTGGAAGCAGCACAGTCTCAAGCACAGTCTTTGGTTGCAGAGAGTCATAAAGCTGTTGCCATTTTACAGGAAGGTATTCATATCAATGTGAATGCTGAATATGCCAATCTCTTTGGTTTCAGCAATGAAGATGAGCTGATTGGTCTGCCTATTCTGGACGTGTTACAACCTGAAGATCTAAGTCAATTTAAACTTCGATTTAAAAAGATTTCTCAAGGGCAATTCGAGCATGGTAGCTTTGAGCTCCGCACCCAGAATCCAACAGTAAAAAATAATCCCTTACATCTTGAGTTTTTACCTTCAGGCAATGAAGAAGAAATTCAACTGAATATCGAATGCGGCATCCCCTTTCAAGCTATAGCTGCGACACCAGCTGCAGCTGTTACTTCTGAAAAAGTATCAAATTTAAATACAGCGTTACAGCAGATTAATCGGCAATTGACCAATCACCCTGCCAATGCCAATGCAGTCGTACTATTCAGTCTGAGTAGCTGCCCAAATGAAGTCTTCCAAACAGACTGGCGCGGAACAAAAGCGTATTTTTCCAATATTCAGAACTTTATTAAAGAACAAGTGAATGTCCCTGTTTATCAGGTTGATAGCGCGATATATGTTGCTTTATTTCAAGCTGAATCTAAGAACGTATTAAACTCGCTTCTGATTGGCTTAAATAGCTTGCAAAAGCCACAACTCTTATCGACAGCCCAACACACCTTTCCCTTGCATCTTAAGCTGGGCCATTGTGAGCTTGCACAAGCAATTCCAGATGAAGCACGCTTTGAACAAATTCTCAGTAAAGCATTTGCGGAAGGATTGCCAGTCTTTAATACGCCAAAAATTGATGCGGATATTGGTCTCACCACAGAACATATTCCAACAGCAGTTCAATTAACTTTATTACAAGGGCTGAAACAGAAACTTGATACAGGTGATATTCATCTTAAATATCAACAACTCTATGATAAGCAAGATCAACACACCCATACTTATGAAGTTTCTGGTGGCTTCATCTTTGATAATCAATGGCAGGATTTAAGTGATCTTGGCGATCTGAAAGATGATCCTGAGTTATCCATTCAACTTGATCGCTGGATACTTGTAGAAGCTTGCAAGCAATTACACAACTTTATTACTCAATATCCAAAAGCCAAGCTGATTGTAAACCTCAACCATCATGTGCTGTTGAATGATAAGAAGTTGCCTGAATTGGTTGCCAAGTTACTGACTATTATTGGCAGTAAACAAGCCCACCCATTGATTTTACAGTTCTCAGAACAGGCACTTCAACAGAACTTATCTCAAGCCCAGCCACAAATTGCCTTACTCCGCCAACACGGTGCAGAAATCTCGATTCGTGGCTTTGGTGATTCCTTATATAGCGACACCATGCTACAACAAATTGATGTTCAGTATTTGAGCTTGCATAGCAAACTGACCAAGATGCTAAGCTCAGATAAAGACATGGCAACATTACAAGAGAAAATCCTGCACTTTATTGGTCAAAAGCCAGTGGAAATTTTCTTGATGGAGCTCAATGACATGAATCTATTTGCAAATGCATGGAATGTAGAGGCTCGCTACCTACAAGGTAACTATTTCCAGAAAAAACTTGATCGCTTAACGGATGTACAAGATCAATAACGCCTTCTCAATATTGAGGAACTGCTGCAAGTTCCTCAATAGAATAACTTACAGGCATAAAAAAAACGGGCATATTGCCCGTTTTTTTCTTTCTTGATATTAACGTTTGATAGAACGTGACATACCAGAGAAACGTTGTTTGAATTTGTCGATACGGCCGCCAGTGTCCACATTCTTTTGTTTACCAGTGTAGAATGGGTGGCAAGCTGAACATACGTCAAGGTAAATTGTTTCTTTACCAAGAGCAGATTTAGTTTCGATTACGTTACCACATGAACAAGTAGCAACTAAGTTTTCGTATTTAGGGTGAATATCGGCGCGCATGCTCGATGCTCCTATTTAGTAAGAAAGGCTTAAGCTGTTATCGCAATTGATCACTCTCAAAACGAGGAAAGCAAAGTGTTCACACACTTGCAGATCAACACCACAACAGACCATTTCTTTTGACTCACCGAGACTCTAACGGTCAGAGCAAAGCCAACAAGTGGCGAGCATTATACGCCAAAAATTAAATTTTGCGAACTATTCCTGCTTTGATTTTGCCCAATGATTCGCAATCACACCACATACCATTAACTGAATTTGATGAAAAATCATGATTGGCAACACAATCATACCCAAAGGTTGCCCAATAAATAGAATTTGGGCCATGGGTACCCCACTCGCCAGTGTTTTCTTTGAACTACAGAAAAAGATCGTCACCTGATCAGCCTGATTAAAGCCCAACCATTTTGGTACATACAAGGCAAGCAGCATAACAATGGTTAATAGCACTGAACACGCAAGCACTAAATACAACAAGGTTAATCCGCTGACTTGATGCCACAGACCTGCAACTACAGCACTACTAAATGCACCATACACCACCATTAAGATCGAACCCTGATCAAATGCTTTGACGATACTAGGGACTTTGACCATATATGGAAAAATATAAGGACGGAATAATTGCCCAAGAACAAATGGGACAAGCAACAATAAAGTAATTTGGATAATCGATTTGGTTGGATCAAAACCATGCTGACTTTGGCCTAAGATAAAATAACTCACCAAAATCGGGGTAATAAACATACCAATGATATTTGAGAAAGAAGCACTACAGACAGCAGCTGCTACATTCCCCTTAGCCATAGAGGTAAATGCAATTGAGGATTGTACTGTTGAGGGCAAGAAACACATAAACAGAAAACCCCAATACAAGGGCTGACCTAAAAGAGGTTCCAAAACAGGTCTAGCGAGTAACCCAATGACAGGGAAAATTGCGAAAGTAAAAGCAAACACCAACGCATGCATTTTCCAATGCATCATTCCTTCAAGCACCGCCTCACGTGACAGTTTCGCACCATGTAAGAAGAAAAGTACTGCGATTGCGACGGTGGTTAGAATATTAAAATAATGTGCAATTTGCCCCGAAACTGGAAAAAACGTCGCCAGTATTACCATAGTAACCAACAATATGGTAAAGCGATCCAATGCCAATAATTTCAACATAACTTATCCCTATCTATTCTCTAAGAACTATAAAGCCCAGCATGACTTGTTGACCATTTGATCGAATCATCATACTGGGCTATATAAATAAAGCTAGAGCTTTAGATAAGAAATCTTGGACTTATTTGACCAAAGACTAATTATTATAAGCATCCTGATCTTGTTGAATAAGTTCAACTTTATAACCATCTGGATCTTCAACAAAAGCAATCACCGTGACCCCACCCTTCATTGGACCTGCTTCACGTACAACTTTACCGCCACGTGCCTTGATGTCTTCACATGCTTTATAAGCATCATCAACACCAATCGCAATGTGACCATAGGCATTGCCGAGCTCATAGCTGGTTGTGTCCCAGTTATGGGTAAGCTCAAGCACGGTGTTGTTTTTCTCATCACCATAGCCAACAAAAGCCAATGTAAAACGCCCTTCTTCATAATCACGTTGGCGTAGCAATTTCATACCAAGTACCTCAGTGTAGAACTTTAAAGATTGTTCTAAATTACCTACTCGTAGCATCGTATGTAACATGCGCATAGTTATTCACCTGTCTGTTGAGTTGTTTGGTTTTCATGGTCGCGTAAAAGTTTCGCAACCCAAACCACGAGAATTAAAATTGGAATACCAATTAAAGTTGTCATTAAAAAGAAATTCGGATAACCGATATTGCTGACAATTGTTCCTGAATAACCACCTAATAACTTAGGCGTTAAAGTCATTAATGAACTGAAAATTGCATACTGAACCGCTGTAAATGATACGCTGGTCAAGCTAGACAAGAAGGCAATAAATGCAGCACCAGCAAGACCAGAAGCCAAATTATCCACAATAATGGCTAAATATAACCATAAAGAGCTATAGCTTTTTATCACCTTACCAGAAAGTTCAACGGTCCCTTGCTGAGCAGGATCAATCACAGCAATCGGTTGAATATCTACATTTAAAGCTGCATCAGCATGAGAATCAGTATCCACACGATATTGTCGCGTTGCTAACAATTGATCCGTAGGATTACTTTTTAAGTTTGCCATAGCTGTAATGGTTTTACTTGGCGATGCCTGCAAAATTTTGCCATCGATAACGCCAGTAAATAAGCCCTGTTGATCTACCTTAGCCACAAACTCCTGACCGTCTAAAGATAAGATCACTGGACGTTCAGTATCTAAATCTTCAGTTTTAATATTCGCGAGCTGACCTTTAATCACTAAACTTTGTTTTAACTCTTTTGGTGTGAGTTGATCATCACCACTCATTGGCAACAATTGAATCTGAGGCTGTTGCGAACTGATTAAATACGGCACCGCTAATTGAATTTTAGAATCGGCTTGGTTTTGATATTGGGTACTCACCTGAACTGAATCTGCTTTTAATAACGCTTCATTCGGTACTTGTAATTTCCAATAACCGACCTCATCGGTCTGAACTTGATAATGCTGATCACCAACTTGTACTTCTACTTGATCGAGTGGCTTGCCCGATTTTACCAAACCGATAAAAATCAAATTGGTCGAGCTGGCTAAGACAGCACCCACAAACATCAATTTCATAATGTTCATGCGTTGTGCCAACAAGCCACCTAAGAAACCACCTACCAAGCTAAATAGCACGCCGTAAATCTTAACGGCTTCCGCAATCTGTTCCTTACTAAAGTTTAGATCTTGATAGAACACATTGGAAATTACCCCTGCAATAATATCAGAGATACGGAAGAAACCGATCAATAGCAATAAAACCAATGCCAGTTTAACGCCATAACGCTTAAAGAAATCTAGAATCGGTGCAACCCATGTTTCTTTAGCCATTTGCTGATTGACTACACCAGTCTTAACCAGCCCAAAACCAACCAGTAAAGCTGTTGCCGTAGCCGTTAAAAAGCGTAGTGCTTCTAAACCAAATAATGCAGCTGTGTCCTTAATTCCTGCTGACTTTGCGATTGCATCAGTGACATTGCCTGAATAAATATAACTGATAACAAACGTTGCAACAGCAATAAAAAATACAAATACCAAGCGATAATAGTCAGTGGTTTTATAGTGCTTATAAACACGATTTACTTGTGGCTCACGAACACACAAAGTGGTGATGATCCCAACCACCATCACCGCAGCCATGGTCAAATAAGTGTATTTCCAGGCCTCGTAGATGTAATTACCTTTTGCTGTGCCCAAATAGGCGGCCAAAAACAATGCACCAGCACCAGCAACGATCATCCCAATACGATAACCTGCATTGTAGGTCGAAGCCAAAACGGTTTGCATTTCAGTTTCGGCCAGCTCAATACGGTAAGCATCAATGACAATATCTTGAGTCGCTGCCGAGAAGCCCAACAGTACAGCACCAACCGCCATCTGGATTAAATAGCTTTGCCCCAAAGATGGGTCAGAAAATGCCATGATACAGATCGCACAGATAATTAAGCATTGTGCAATCAGCAACCAAGCGCGGCGACGACCTAAACTCTTGGTTAAAAATGGAACGGGTAATTCATCAATTAAAGGTGCCCAAACAAATTTAAAAGAATAACCGAGTGCAGCCCAACTAAAGAAAGTGACCGCACTTTTATCGATTCCAGCCTCGCCCAACCATAAAGATAGGCTAGAAAAAATCAATAAAATTGGAATCCCCGCAGAGAAACCAAGAAATAACATAATTAGAGCACGGCGATCTAAAAATGCTTTAAATGCAGATGCCCAACTAGAGGCTTGAGTTGTCATTGGTTATTATTTTCCATGAACATGCGTGAATGTGCTTATTCAATCGTTTCTTGCCCTTGCTTGCAAGTTGCTTTATGCAACCATTGTTTTGTTTTGTCGATAAAAAACACAAGTTCGCTTGATCTTTAGACCTAAAACTGTATACCTTTAATTACTCAACTTTAGTTTAATTTGTTGGACAGCAACAGTGACCCAAAAACTCGATCAAATGACGGCAACAACTTTATCTTTAACACCAACAAACACTATTACTGCAAACCTTAATTCATTACCTAGCGCTTTTGAGCAGACGGACATACAACCAACACTGACTAAAACAGCATTACGTGCTGATCAACTGACTCATATTCCAGATTTAGCTGAGATTCCAAGCTCAACCAAACGGATTAAACCGCTCAATAATTTTTTAGGGCAAGATCGAGCCCGCGCCTCAGTTGAAGCTGGGATCTCCTTACCTTATTCAGGTTATAACATTTTTGCTGTCGGGACGGCTGGACTTGGTAAACGCACCATGATTAAGCGTTTGCTGCAGCAGCATGCCAAATCTATGCCAACACCGAATGATTGGGTCTATGTTAACAACTTCAAAAATCCAAGACAGCCCATTGCATTACGCTTTCCAGCAGGACAAGGCACTAAATTTCAAAATGCGCTGCAACAAGCATGGCAAATCATTTTAAAACAGTTAGAACGTCGTTTTAGCGCAGAAAGCTACCACAATCGTATCGAACGTATCCGTCAAGATACTGGGGACGTACAACAACAAGCTTTAGTTGAACTCACGAAAGAAGGTGAGGAAATCAATTTAAAATTGATTTCTCGTAATGACAAACATGTCTTTATTCCAATGCAGCTCAAAGAAAATGAATATCATGAGTTAACTCAAAATGAGTTAAATGCACTCCCAAGCAAAGAGCGTACAGAAATCAACGCCAATATCCGCTATATGGAGAAAAAGCTTGAACGTTTAGGCTTACATCTAGGTGATTTAGAAGATGATGCACGTGATCGAGTTTCAAGCTTAAATCGCGATATTGCAACACAAGTCGTGATGCCGCGTATTGAGTCAATCTTAAATAAAAATAAAGAAGTCAGCGGATTAGAACTGTTCTTAAAACATTATGCTGAAGACATTATTGATAATGTTGAGCTGATCTTAGAACAAGAAGAAGATGATTTTACTCCAGCATTATTTAACCGTGTTCCTTCACGCTATCAAGCCAATGTGATCATTGCCAACAAACCGAATAGCGGTGCACCTGTCATTTTTGAAGACTTTCCAACGCACTACAACCTATTAGGCCATGTTGAACAATTAACCCATAACGGTACGATTACCACCGATTTCACCTTGATTCGTCCAGGTTCTCTACATCAAGCCAACGGCGGCTTTTTAATGCTTGAAGCTGAACAGCTACTTGAGCAGCCTTATGCATGGCAAGGTTTAAAGCGTGCCTTAAAATCAGGGCAACTTAAGCTCTCATCACTCGAACACATGCTCACCTTAACAGGGAGTATTTCAATTGAACCAGCTTCCGTTCCGCTTGATATTAAAGTCATTTTATTGGCAGAACCTGAAATTTATTATGAAATTTTAGAGCTTGAACCTGAGTTAGGCAGTGTCTTTAAAATCCGTGCCGACTTTACCGATACATTACAACGTAATGACAGTAATGAACAAGCGTATATGCAGTTGATCGCTGATTATGTTCAAGCTGACAAGTTACTTCCTTTTGATCGCTCGGCACTTGCAGCTTTACTCACCGACTCTAGCCGCCAAGCCGAAGATCAAAGTTCATTATCACTACACGCCTCGACACTTGGTGATTTAATTCGTGAAGCCCATCATCACGCCTTTAAAGCAGACGACAAGATCGTTATCGATCAGCACGTAAATCAAGCACTGCATCATCGCCAGTATCGTCTCGGTTATTTACGTGAGTTATATTGGCAGGATCTGTCGCGTGGTACTCAGTTGATAGAAACGTCAGGACATCGCCTAGGTCAAATCAATGCGCTTTCTGTGATTCACTATGCCGATGTAGAGTTTGGTCTACCTTCACGTCTGACCGCATCTGTTTATCAAGGCGGCGGTGATATCCTCGACATTGAACGTAGCGTTGAATTAGGGGGTTCACTACACGCCAAAGGTGTACTACTCATGTCCAGCTTCTTAAAAGCACACTTCGGACGTGAACAAATACTCCACTTCTCTGCAGCTTTAGCATTTGAGCAAAGTTACGGACAGGTCGATGGTGATAGTGCTACCGTTGCTGAACTTTCAGCATTAATTTCTGCTATCTGCCAAATCCCAATTGATCAATCATGGGCAATTACAGGTTCGATGAACCAGTTGGGCCAGGTACAGCCAATTGGTGGTGTCAATGCCAAGATCGAAGGCTTCTACGATGCATGTAAACTGCAAGGCTTAACTGGCAAACAAGGGGTGATTATTCCACGCCAAAACATGCAACACTTGATGTTACGTCAAGACGTTATTGATGCGGTACAAGCTGGGCAGTTCCATGTCCATGCAATTGATACCATTGATCAAGCTTTAGAGATTCTAATGGCACGCCCTGTCGGAACCCTCGACAAGAAAGGACGTTATAGCAAAAACTCGATCTATGCTGCGGTCATGGAACAATTAGAGTATTGGCAAGCGATCGAAGATGGTGAAGCAGTTGAAGATGATGAACCAAAGAAAAAGAAGAAGCGTAAGAAAGCCAAAAAAGAAGCTGCTGAAGTGAAAAATTCAGATGACACAGCTGTCGAAGCAAAAAGCTTAAAATCTCTTAAGCAAAAGAAAAAGCAATAAAAGAAAAAGCCATGTTCCCTAAGGAGCATGGCTTTTTTGTTAGGCTACGCCCTGTAAGGAACGCCCACCAGGTAACTGAGCAAAATATTGTTTCAACGCATCAATACAACGATGGACTTTCATTGGGTATTGTTCACGTTTAGACGTCAACGCATGCAAAGTATATGCAGGTAGTTGCCAATCTGGTAAGACCTCAACCAACGAACCACTCACCAATTCTTTCTGAATATCCATATACAAAATACGTGCGATGCCATGACCTTGCTGGCATAAGGATTTTGCTACAAAGACATTATTGGTGCCTAAACGTGATTTCATATCAATGTTTACGACTTCACCACTGATACCATGACGGAATGCAAAATGTTGATAGCCTTGCATTAGAGTGATTGGCAGTAATTCATGATGACGCAAGTCTTCAGGACGTGTAATTGGTTGTGCTTGATTTAAATAACTTGGCGAAGCAACCAGTACCTGATCTACTCGCGCTAAAGGCACAGCAGCCAGTTGATGATCATCAACTTTTAAGCTCATGCGAATCGCAATATCAATACGTTCTTCAATTAAATCAATATAACGGTGATCCGCTTCGAAATGAATTGCCAAGCCTTTATGTGCTGACATCCAATGAGAAAGCGCAGGAATGACATGTAAAGCACCCAGTTCAGGCGTTGTTGCGATACGCAGATCTCCGACCAAATCATCACGTAATTCATTAATTCGGATTTTGCCGCGTTCAGCCGCAGCCAACATTTCTTGGCAGCTTAAGAAGAATGCTTGTCCAGCCTCAGTAAGACTGAGTTTACGGGTTGAACGATGAAGTAAAGTGACATCCATTTCTTGTTCTAAAGAACGGATTTGTTGGCTGACCGCGCTGGTTGTAATTCCTAAGTCTCTTGCAGCACCACTAAAAGAGCTCTTTTCTACAACACAGGCAAAGACCCCCATTGCACGCAATTGATCTAGCATAGACTTCCCTCTTACCCTTAATTTATTAATATGCTTATTGTTCTAATGAAAGCAATCTAATTTGAGTATACAAGGAAGTCTATTTATGCACTAGTGGATTATTAATAAATAATTGAAATATTGTTAATAATCCTAGGGTTAATTTGGTAAAACCGTGACAGGGTTCACAGGTTTTCCATCTAAACGGACTTGGAACTCCATCATGACTCGAGAAGCCCCTGAAGAACCCATTTCTGCAATTTTTTGACCAGCAGTCACATTGTCACCACTTTTTACCAACATCTTACTGTTATGTGCATATGCAGTGATATAGCCATCAATATGTTTGACTAAGACCAGATTGCCATATTCCTTTAAGCCATCCGCAGCATAGACGACCTGTCCATTTGCAGCAGCAAAAATTGGATCACCCTCATTACCACCGTAACGCGTTCCTTTTACATTATTCGCCATATTATAGCTTTGAATAATTGGTCCATTTGATGGTTTCACCCAACGTAAACTTGACGCCAAGGTCGTTGATGGATTCACAGGCACGACTGGAACAACAGGTCTTGGTATGACAGGCTGTGTTTTTGGTGCGACAGGCTGCTGAGTCGGCAAGTTAATACTTTGACGCTGAATTGGAGATGTTTGTGTCATTGCTTGCGTAGACGTTGTACGCTGTGCCACTGAGCCCTTTAAGCGCAAAGATTGATTGACATAAATTCGATAAGGCGCAGCAATATCATTCAGCGCAGCGACATCTAAATAGTTCAAACCATAGCGATTTGAAATCGCACTTAAAGTATCACCCGAACGAACGGTGTAGTAGTTCGGTGCTTGCACAGAACGTGTGCCACCATTCACCTGCGGTTTAGATGCACACCCTGTCATCACTGTCACTGTTGCAACCGCCATAGACAAAACGATTGTTTTAATCATCTTCTGTGATATAAAAACCGAGACATGGTTTAAGTGCATCTTCGCCCTCATCGAAAAAACCTTAATATATTTGCGCCTAAGAGTACCAAAAAAGTAAGAAAAAACGAGTTCTGACCTCTTATATTCACAAAGTTATAACATTCAAACGCCTAACCATTTACATGGGCATGTAAATTTTCCAGTACAGCATAGTTCGTCGCATCCATTTGAATTGGAGTAATACTGACATAACCATTCGAAACTGCAAAAAAATCAGACTGAATATCACTAGATACCGCTTGTGGATCCGTAATCGCTTCACCAGCCAATCCAATCCAATAAACTTGACGACCACGTGGATCAACATGACTACTAATTGGCTTTGATTGTGCACGACGACCTTGATAAGTGACCTGCGCCCCTTTAATTTGCTCAACATCAGGAATGTTAATATTAAAGATATGACGCGGTGGCAAAACAGGCAAACCTTTTGCGATAAAGTCATGTACCCATTGTGCAGCGACCGCATAATGCTGTGGATGCTCATAAGCACGTACATTTGATCCAGCTAGCGATACCGCAATTGCAGGATGCTTCATCAATCGTCCTTCAAAAGCAGCGCCTACCGTACCAGAATATAAAACATCATCTCCGAGATTGGCACCACTATTGATTCCACTGACCACCAGATCAAATTCAAAATCAAATAACCCATTCATGGACAAATAAACACAGTCTGCAGGCGTACCATTCACAGCCCAAACATCTTCAGAAATTTGTATAGGACGTAGTGGACGATCTAGTGTTAAAGCACTCGAATAACCACTTCGTTCACTTTCAGGCGCAACCACCACCACCCGACCCAATGGCTTTAATGCTTGCGCCAAAGCTTGTAGTCCTGGTGCGAACACACCATCATCATTTGCAATTAAGATATTCACTAAAATTAATTCTCTATACAGTATCTGCTGGCATCTTCAGCTCTGCCTTGAATGAACAGCTGAAATAACTCAAATAAGGCATGAAACCTAGGCAATGATAACGCTGTTGTCAAGCTTAGTAACCATGGCACAGCAATTTTTAACCCTCAAGTCCAAAAAGACCAAGCACTCAATAATCGCAATATAAAACGAATTAGCACAGGCTAAATAGATCTAACTCATGCTGTAAGCATCAATCAAATGTCAACAACACTTAGATTACTCAACAGTTTTCCCAATTGAATTATTCCTTAAATTATATATATTTATGACTTCATAGTATTAGAAATTTACGTAACCATGAGACATTTATCTAATTTTATTCGAGTTTTCGGGGTTAGTTTCACACTTTTAACAGCACCAGTTGTTTTTGCTGATGAAGCGGTTTCAATTAAAGAAGCTGATGCATTAATTAAAGATGATATCGCCAATGCACAAGTGCTTATCGAAATGTGTCCTAATTTAATCGGTAAGAATGCCAAGTTTGATCAAAATATCAAAAAAATGATTGGTTCATATCTCAGCAACTATTCTGACAAAACTGCATCATTAGATAGTTTACAGAAAGATGGTGAGTTCAAAACTTTGTTGAAAGATGCACGTGAAGCAGCGACAGAAGTAGACAAAGCTGAGCAAAAGTCAGTATGTGAAGAAGTTTTAAATTTCGAAGGCTAATCTGCCTTTAAAATTTTGATGTGGTTTTAACGATTGAATAAGTTAAAACCACATCGCTATATCTAATTGATAAAAAGTGCTGATGTTGCTCGAATAACCATTACCAAGCATCAGGTTCACGTACCATATGAATGATGTTGGCTGGACTGCTAATCCATCCTCCTCGAAATCCCTCTGCTAAGGGTTCAATTGCATCACAACGAACCACACCTGCTGCTTTTAAATATTCAGCAGCTTCTGAAAAATTATCGGTAAATAATTCAAGCCAAAGCTCAGCTTGACTCATTTCAGGTGCCGCGGCGATCCATAATTTAACAGGTCCAAGTTCAAAGCCTATATCAGGTAGTTTGTCTGTAATTTGTTTAAGGCCAATCACATCACGATAAAATGCAATGGTGGCTTCGAATTGATGTGGTGGAAGTTTAAGCGCGATATCAACACCGCCTGTGAATTTTGGCTTCATCTTATTACTCCTGTTGCATACAGAATTATTATTTTCTTGAGCATTTTTATTTACCTTGCGAGCTTACCCTATCGTACGAGCAGTGCAGCTTATTCGTATTACAATCCTGTAAATAGATATACCCATCTTAAAACAGCCTACGTTTTAAGCAAAATATGTGCAAGCAAGGATATCCAGACAACTGTACTAGCCCTCCATAAGATAACTGCATTTTATATTCTGTATATTTTCACCCACACTTTCTCCACGGTTCCTACAGCAAACATACATTTTTTAACATGCTTTTATGCTATAAGTTATTCAAATTCTTTAAGTCTTGTTTTGAGTTTGATTTCTTATGAAGAAAAATGTTTTTAAAACACTAGGTCTATCATTGCTCATCGCTTCGAGTGCACTTACTTCAACAGCATTTGCGGCTGACAAAAAGTCAGAAACTGAAAAGATTGAAGTCACGCCAATGTCTGACAGCGTAACCAAGCAAGAACTTGCTGCAATCTATGTGCTTTCTGAAATTTGCCCAAGTCTGATTGGTAAAGATTTAAAATTTAATAAAGCCTACGACAATTTAGTCAAAGCCTATTTGAGCAACGATGCCAATGCTGTGGAAACGCTCAATAAACGCGTGAAAGGCAAAGATTTTCAGGAAGCTTTAAAAGAAGCGCGTGCTGATGCAAAAGCAGCTTCTGATAACGACAACCGTCAAATTTGCGATGATGTTCGTAATTATTATTCGAAATAATCCGACCAATTAAGCTTCAGGTTACAATACTGTATGAAAAAGCCGATTTCCCCCATAGAAGTCGGCTTTGCTTTATCCTAAAATGCTAGGCTCGTCTGCTTCATACAAGATATTGGAACCACCTAGAATGACTCAAAAAAGCGCTCTTGCTGCATTACTCCTTTTGCCAAGCTTTTCATATGCAGCAACTGTCCTATCTGCCCCACCAGAACTAAATAATAAATCCTATGTATTAATGGATTATGAGACAGGACAGATCCTCGCTGCCAAAAATGAAAATGAAAAACTGGCACCTGCTTCAATGACAAAAATGATGACAAGCTACATCATTGAGCAGAAACTTTTAAAGGGCGAATTGACTGAAAACGAACAAGTACGCATGAACGAATCTGCGTGGTGTCGTGGTAGCAGTTCTGAATCATGTATGTATGTTCCATTAAATGGTACGGCAACAGTTTTAGAAATGTTACGCGGTATTATTATCCAGTCAGGTAATGATGCTTCTAAAGCAATGGCTGAGCATATTGCGGGCAATGAAGGTACTTTTGCTCACATGATGAACCAAGAGGCAAAACGTGTTGGTATGGTGAATACTCATTTCATCAACTCTACAGGGATGCCAGCTGATGGTCATTATTCAACTGCAAAAGATATGGCGATCCTTGCTCAGCATATTATTAAAGACAGCTCGAAATACTACCCAATCTATTCTGAAAAAGAATTTACTTTCAACGGGATTAAGCAAGGCAACCGTAATGCTTTGCTTTATACAGATCCAAGTGTTGATGGTTTAAAAACAGGTCATACCAATGAAGCAGGTTTCTGCTTAACCACCTCAAGTAAACGCGGCCCAATGCGTTTGATCTCAGTGATCTTTGGTACACCAAGCATGAATGAACGTGCCAGCCAAACGCGTACATTATTGGCGTGGGGCTTTGCAAACTTTGAAACTGCAAACGTTCAACCAGCTAATCAAGTTCTTGCTAAAGCCAAAGTATGGTTTGGTAAACAAGATGAAGTTCAAATCGGCCTAGCTGAAAACTTCAATGTCACCATGCCTAAAGGTCAAGTAGACAAAATCAAAACTCAGCTTGTGGTTCAACCTAAACTGAATGCACCTTTAGCGAAAGGTCAAGTGGTTGGTAAGTTAGTGGCTAGCCTTGATGGCAAAGTGATTGCTGAAAAACCGCTTGTTGCATTAAAACCTGTTGAAGAAGCCGGTTTCTTTGCACGTATGATTGACCATATCAAAATGTTCTTCAGCAACTTATTCTAATTTTTAGAATAGTCAGATTAAGCATTCATGCTCTTGGGCATGAATGCTTTTTTATTTTATAATTACTCTAAATTTTCCAATCGAAAGCCACTATGCCAAAGAACATCCGTCCTTATCTAGACCAAAAACCTGACGTTGATTCAAGCTGCTACATTGATGACATGTCAGTGGTAATTGGTGATGTCCAGCTCGCAGAAAATGTTTCGGTCTGGCCTTTTGCTGTAATTCGCGGTGATGTAAATTCGATTCAAATTGGTAAAAATAGCAATGTACAAGATCACTGTATGTTACATGTCAGCCATAAAAATCAATCTAAACCGAATGGTTCTCCACTCGTCATTGGAGAAGATGTAACGGTTGGGCATCATGTGACTTTACATGGATGCACCATTGGTAATCGTGTCCTGATTGGGATTAATACCGTTGTTTTAGATGACGTGATCATTGAAGATGATGTGATGATTGGTGCAGGTAGCCTTGTTCCACCACGTAAAGTGCTAAAAAGCGGTTATCTCTATGTCGGCAGCCCAGTACAGCAAGTTCGTGCACTGACTGAAAAGGAAATGGAATTTTTACCTTATTCAGCACATCACTATGTCAAAGTGAAGGATAATTATAAGAATAGCGAAGCCTAGCTTCGTTATTCTTTTCTTCAATCCTTTATAAATAATAAAAAAATAATGAACTTTTAGAGATATCTAATGAACACTGATCATCCACATAATTGCCCTACTCCTGATGCACTCATTAATACAATTAAACTCAATATTGAAAAGTACGGACTGCAAGTTATAGGAATTAGTGCGACAGACTATTTACCCTCTTTTAGTTATAGTATCTGTTTATTTGAAAGCTATCAGCACCCTGAAATCATATGCTTTGGGTTACCAACGGACTTAGCACATACCATCATCAATGATGTCGCCAATCTGATTAAAAATGGAGAAAAAATTGCTCTCAATCAAGAGTATGGCGATCAAATTTTTAAAGAAACTCGTGCTCAATTTTTGCCTGTAGATGTTAAAAATATTGAAGATTATTTTGGTGCTGCTTTAAATTACTATCAACACGACAATTTTTCCGCTTTGCAATTGGTTTGGGCAGATCGTAATAATAAATTGCCTTGGGAAGATGGGTTTGAGGAAGAATTTATTTATGATCAACCACTCTTAGACCGAAATGCTGATTTTAAGTTCAGAGAAGCTAAAAACCTCGGTATTTTTACCACTCGACAATGGCTAGAGTACGATCAACCAATCTTACGTGTTGTTCACGATACCGATGGTGATTGGCAGTTTTTAACTGGAAATCAACAACCCGATGATATTCGCTTAGTTGCCTTGGAACAAATGATTTTAAAAGACCCGAGTCTGAATGACATTTTTGATCTTGGTTACGGTCAAGTGGCTGAAAGAAATTTCAATGGATGGGAAAGATTAGATCTTGATGAACATCAAGAAGAATAATACGATCCCTAAAGACAGATTATCAAGCTTATATGCATGCCACCCTAGCACAATAAAATGTACAGGATGGCACATCAACCTTACTTTCAAAGCGAAGTCACTCAAACCTCACATAAAGAACAATTCACACCTCGGCAGTTATGCAACACCGATGTGCGAGCACTTTTTTTTCTTGTTCCAGGTCCCTCAACCAACGGCCCCGCAAGTTGCTCTGCACTTGATGATGGTCGCCATTTATTTTTGACTGAGATCTTTTGATGTCCGGTAATCATCGGTTTTAATAACATGGATTGCTGGCAATATGGGCAAGAGGTGTTATCCCTTGCAATACTGGCCATTGGGACATTCTGCTCGAAAATCCCTTCACAATGTTCACATCTAAAATCATACAGTGGCATCTTAAAATCCTTCTTTAGCGATCAATCTTGCATTCACCCAAGACTAACGATGTCCCCAAAACTTATTTTCGTTTAAGGCACCTTGCGGCAAAATATTCTTCTCAAAGATCGAGGTTGGTAAAGAAATTGTGCAAGCACAGTTGGGAATATCCACAATGCCACCAATACGCCCTTCAACAGGTGCAGCGGTCAGCAACATATAGGCTTGAGATCCCGTAAATCCAAAATTCTCAAGATATTTAATCGCTTTTAAACAGGCTTGACGATAGGCAACCGTGGCATCTAGATAATGATTTACCCCATTTTCCACGCTGATCCCTTCAAAGGTTAGCCACTGATCGTAATTAGGTCTGACATTACTTGGAACAAAGATAGGCGAATCAATATTATATTTTTCCATTCCTCCTTTAATCAGGTCAAAACCAACACGCGTTACCCCATCCATTTCAATCGCACCACAGAATCCGATTTCGCCATCACCTTGTGAGAAGTGTAGATCACCCATCGAGAAGCCAGCACCTTTCTGATACACAGGAAAATAGATACGACTGCCTGCCGCAAGATCTTTAATGTCGGTATTACCGCCATGTTCACGTGGTGGTACCGTACGGGCTGCCTCAATTGCCATTCGATCGAACTCTGCCCCACTCACACCACGTAACACTGCAGTTCTTGGATCAGGTGGATTTGCCTGTCCCTTAGGTACCAATAACGCTTCTCTATGGTTCCACTCTTTTAAAAGCTCATGTGAAGGAAGCGTCCCCATTAATCCAGGATGTTTTAAGCCAGCAATACGAACACCAGGGATATGACGTGATGTTGCAAATAATCCTTTTAAATCCCAAATTGCCTTATCTGCTTCAGGGAAATAATCCGCTAAAAAGCCACCGCCATTTTCTTTCGCAAACACACCTGAAAAACCAACTGCTGAGATCGGTTGAATATCCAAAAGATCAATCACCAATAAATCTCCTGGCTCAGCACCCTCAACATAAAAAGGTCCTGTCAAAGGATGTGCTCGAGTAAGATCAACATTTTTTACATCAGAAACATCATCGGTATCTTTAATTTGTGCATCTAGAAAATCTAGACTTTCGATGAGAATTTCTTCTCCGGGTTTTACCGATGTTAAAAATGGAATATCTGGATGCCAGCGATTATGGCCAATCTCTGCTTGTTCTGCTAAAGCGACACCAGGTTTAATTTTAATATGTTGCATAATACTTCAACTCCGTGTGCTGTATATGAGTCTAATTCATCATCTGTTCTACTTCTAAGTTATTGAAAGGCCTGAGCAAACAATACATCGCTTAGACGGAATTATTATTTTTACCTTGCGGTCAAAAAACACACTAGCACATTCTGTTTTTTTGAAGCAATTTCTTTTCGATTCTCAACACATCAAATACACACGGATGGCAGCAAATATTTTTCTTTCACTTTAGCAAATTAGCCTTTCTATGTAGCCAAAAACAGTGAAATTTTATCCCCCTAGGTAAAGAGTATTTATTTCAACCAGTAATGGGATAAGCAAAAATTACAGCAAATGAGCTTCTATCCAAGCATACGTCTCCCTTAAGTGATTTAAAGAAATCACATTAGTTAACGCTGGTTTATCAAGCTCTTGCAACAAGAAATACAGTCGATCTTTTTGCTGAGGATAGACCTGTACCGTTTGATCGATGGTGTCATTTAAAGCTAAGGGCCATTCCTCAATATGCCTCATAGTTAGAGGCAGCAGGCGAATCATTCTTTTAATTAAAGATTTTTTTAAGTTGAGCAATTCAGCTTGAGGTTTTTCCTTTATTTCCAATAACTCAAAATATGTATGTATCTCCTCATGATATCCATCATTGATTGCTCTAATTACATTTCTATCAATCTCTATATCTTGGAAAAAACAAGTTAAATCTCTCCCATAAATATTCACACAAAAAAACTTAATCCATGCTCCCCAACGATTCCTATTTTGTTCATGTAAAACATCTTTTAAATAACCAACATCCACATCAATCTTTGGAATAAATGGATAGCGGGTAATAAGCTTTACTTTAATTTCAGCAATTTGTTGATCCAAATTCGTAATTTCATGCTTAAAAACCACACATATATCTAAATCTGATTGACCAACAACCGCTTTCCCTTTCGCGACACTTCCATAAATATAAAGACTATCAAGCTCTGTCGTGAATTCTCTAGCAAAAACTGAGATCAGATCTTTTAAAATTGGCTGATATGCCTTTTGAATCATCTTTCATTCCTACAACTAAGAGCAACCTCACAGCCTTAAGCTAGTGCTTTGGATTCATGAAACATTTAGATTATTAGTTTAATTGCGCCCAAAAAAACTATTTTTGGTATAGGTTTGGCTGATTTATTTCCATAAAATTTTCAGGCTTTGCCAAATTAGCGAATCCAAACTTACGGTACAAACCATGAGCATCTGCAGTCGCCAAAAGAATCCTTCTTAACCCTTTTGAATCACACTGATCAAGCAAGGCATTGACGATAAGCTCAGAGTAACCTTTTCCACGAAATGGTGCTTCAACATAAATATCTGCAAGATATGCAAATGTTGCATAATCTGTGATTGCCCGACCAAAACCAATAATTTGATCTTTTCGCATCAAACCTACACATAAAGAGTTTTCAATCGCGCTCTGAACAACAGTCTTTGGAATACCCTTCGACCAATAAGCATTTCTGAGAAATTAATGAACTACATTAATATCCCTTTCATTTTTATTGAGTGTGATTCTAATCTCATCCATATCTTCTGCCTCCTAGCTTTAAAACTTTGTGAACTAGATGTTCCTAACTTCAATTTCAGTGGAAATTGATGATATTTTCTATACAAAAACCTACTCTAGAAACTCACCATAGCCAAAAACTCTCAAATTTTGTAGAATACATTTTTTAAAACCATGATGCTTTCTATGACCGCTTGGACACCTCATGTCACAGTCGCCACTGTTATCGAAAAAGACGGACGTTTTCTGTTTGTTGAAGAACACAGCGAAGGCTTTGTACATACCGTGTTTAATCAACCGGCAGGTCATGTCGAATGCGATGAAACCATTATTCAAGCAGCTATCCGTGAGACCTTAGAAGAAACGGGTCATCATGTTGAAATTGATCATCTGCTTGGGATTTACACCTATACGCCACCAATGTTTCCAGACCGCACTTATTACCGTTTTTGCTTCTTGGCACATGTCACTGCAGTTGAAGAAAATGCGCAACTGGATACAGGTATTGTTGGTGCAGTTTGGATGAACTTGGATGAATTACAAGAAACAGCACGTGCACGTAGTCCATTGGTTTTAAAAGCTGTTGCAGATGCCCTTGCTGGTAAGAAATATCCTTTATCGCTTATTTATGAGCACCCTTTCTCTCCCTCATTAACTTCTCATTTGGACGCTTAATTAGATGCAACAACGTGTCATCGTCGGTATGTCTGGTGGTGTAGACTCCTCCGTTTCTGCCGCATTATTACTTCAACAAGGATATCAAGTTGAAGGTCTTTTCATGAAAAACTGGGAAGAAGATGATGGTACGGATTACTGCACAGCATTGGAAGACTTGGCAGATGCTCAAGCCGTTGCAGATAAAATTGGCATCAAGCTGCATACAGCTAACTTTGCAATGGAATATTGGGATCGTGTCTTTGAGCACTTCTTGGCTGAATATGCTGCTGGTCGCACACCAAACCCAGATATCTTATGTAATAAAGAAATTAAATTCCGTGCCTTCCTCGATCATGCCATGACTTTGGGTGCAGACTTTATTGCAACAGGTCACTATGCGCGTCGTGGTGCAAGTACACAAAATTCACGTGGCGAAACTTACGCCCCATTGCTCCGCGGTGTTGATAACAATAAAGACCAAACCTATTTCCTACATGCAGTTCATGGCCGTGAAATTAACAAAACCCTGTTTCCTGTGGGTGAAATTGAAAAGCCAGAAGTTCGTCGCATCGCAGAACAACTTGATTTAGCAACAGCCAAGAAAAAAGACTCAACGGGTATTTGTTTTATTGGTGAGCGCCGCTTTACAGACTTCCTTAAACAATACTTACCTGCACAAGCCGGAAAAATTGTTTTGGAATCAGGTAAAGAAGTTGGTGAACACCATGGCTTGATGTACTATACGCTGGGTCAACGTGGTGGTATCGGTATCGGTGGTATGAAAGGTGTACAAGAAGGTGCATGGTTCGTATTACATAAAGATATTGCCAATAACCGACTGGTGATTGGTCAAGGACATGAACATCCATTGATGCAAAGTACACAGCTTTGGAGTGAGTCGATTGATTGGGTTGCAGGTGAACAGGACATTCCATCGGCTGGATTCCGCTGCACAGCGAAAACCCGTTATCGCCAGCCAGATCAAGCGTGTACAATTTATCGCGATGAACAGACTGAAAATGGTATTCGTGTTGAGTTTGATGAGCCGCAACGCGCTGTGACTCCAGGACAAAGCGTGGTGTTCTATTCTGGAGAGGTCTGCTTAGGTGGTGGTGTTATTCATCATACCAATGCACCTGAACCAGATTTTATTTAAGGAAATTGGAAGCGAAGCATGGTCGAGTTACCCTTTCAGCACGCTCAAGCGTTGAATGTTAGACAGAACCGTGCTCTAGCATTGGCCGCAGTCTTTCAGGCAACTCAGTTAACACATATGACTGCGATGGCTGGCCAGCAAAGCATTGGCGATAGTGGTAATTTCTATTTTGAGCTATTGATTAAAGCCAGCCTGAATATACGTCCTACCGCTAACAACGCCACTCAAACCTTAGATTTTTTTAATCAACTTGCAGACATTTCACTCGGTTTAAAAACATTAGAAGGCTGTATTACTCAGCCTTTTAATACTGCACCGAAATCCCGAGTTCCTAAAATGTCGACTGCTAAATTGCCAATGTCCTATGCAATGGCCCTGTTGCAGTTGGAAAAGAAAGTTTATAGCAATCCTGAATATGTCAAAATTATAGAAACTGCCCAACAAAAAATCTTAAAGCAACTCTCTTTTTTCGATAATAACTATTTACACCCAAGCATCATCGCCAATTTAGCCCAAACCTATGTCGAAACTGCAGGACAAATCAATCCTCGTATTTTAGTCCGAGGCAATGCAGAAGCATTTAAAGACATCAATCATACCAACCGTATTCGTGCAAGCTTATTTACAGGCCTACAGCTGGCACATTTATGGAAGCAGTCAGGTGGCAGCTCATGGAGTATGATCTTTAGTAAACGCAAGTTATTGCAAGATATTCAAGCTCTCGCTCGTTTGCAGTATCAGGTGGTATAGACCGATGCTACAACGAATTTATTTTTATGCCGTTTTACAACCTCTCTAAATCTCTCCTGAGGAACGACTAAAGTTCCGCAAGGGAGAGCTAAACTTTAAGGAATCTGTATGAATGCTTTAACCGCACTCTCGCCACTTGATGGACGTTACGCTAGCAAATGCGATGCCCTACGCCCTTTTTTGTCTGAGTTTGGTTTAATCCACGCTCGTGTCACGGTTGAAGTGCGTTGGTTACAAGCACTTGCAAATCGTGCAGAAATCATCGAAGTTGCACCGTTTTCAAATGAAACCAATGCAGCTTTAGATGCAATCGTTTCAAACTTCTCTGAAGAAGATGCAAACCGCATTAAAGAAATTGAGCGCACCACTAACCATGATGTAAAAGCGGTTGAATATTTCCTTAAAGAAAAAATTGCCAACATTGATGAATTACAAAATGCAGGCGAATTTATTCACTTTGCTTGTACTTCTGAAGACATCAATAACTTGTCTCATGCACTTATGCTGAAAAATGGCCGTGAAGTTTTAGTTGCAAGTATGAAACAACTTCTCAATGCGATTTCAGCTTTGGCAACAACGCATGCTGAACAACCAATGTTGTCTCGTACGCACGGTCAAACAGCTAGCCCAACTACCTTGGGTAAAGAGATGGCAAACGTTGCTTATCGTTTAGCACGTCAAATCAAGCAATTCGAAAATGTTGAATTATTAGGCAAAATCAATGGTGCTGTAGGTAACTACAATGCACATCTTTCTGCATACCCAGAAATTGATTGGGCTGCACATGCACAAGCATTTGTTGAATCTTTAGGCCTAAGCTTCAACCCATACACTACACAAATCGAGCCACATGACTATATGGCTGAATTGTTTGATGCGTTACGTCGTTTCAATACGATTCTGATCGACTTTAACCGTGACGTTTGGGGTTATATCTCGCTTGGTTACTTCAAACAAAAGTTAAAAGATGGCGAAGTTGGTTCTTCAACCATGCCGCACAAAGTAAACCCGATTGATTTTGAAAACTCAGAAGGTAACTTAGGTATTGCCAATGCAGTATTGGGCCACCTTGGTGAAAAACTTCCTGTTTCTCGCTGGCAGCGTGACTTAACTGACTCTACTGTATTACGTAATATGGGTGTTGGTTTTGCGCAAAGCTTAATTGCTTTTGATGCTTGCTTAAAAGGTGTTGGTAAACTTGAATTGAATGCTGCTCGTTTAAATGAAGATTTAAACCAAGCACAAGAAGTTCTTGCAGAACCAATTCAAACTGTTATGCGTCGTTATAACGTTGAAAAGCCATACGAGAAATTAAAAGCACTGACTCGTGGTCAGGCAATGACACGTGAAATGATGGTGAACTTCGTCAATGGTGATGAACTTGCTCAAGTTCCAGCTGATGAACGTGCTCGTCTAGCTGAGTTAACACCTGCAACTTATACTGGTAATGCAGCTGAACAAGCAAAACAAATCAGTGATTTGATCAGCAAAATCTAAAACTGATTAACTTAAAAGGCAGAGCTTCGGCTCTGCTTTTTTAGTTTAAGATTGGCAAAAATTTTATTTCAAGTCATCCCCCAACTCAATTAGGGAGGACTCCTCTCAAATTTGGTAATACGATTATTCCCCCATACATAATTAGCCTAATGATCAGGGGGTAAATATTCGTTCGAGTTTTAGAAACTGTTCAATCACATAAATATCATGCGCAATTAATAGCATTAGGCATTCATCACTTTTAAGTATCACCATTAAACTGCGAATAGACCTTACCCCCAATCAGATTTGATTTCAGGTAAAGTTTCACCTTACTCAAAACTTTATCATTATTTTTACAATCTAACCTTGAATACATAAATTACTTCTTATTTGTCACCTCTAAATACCAAATCGTTTCTCCCCAACTATTATTTTCAACCTCAGGAAATACTTCTCCCTGTTCAAAATAACGGGATTGCAATTGATTTGCAGGGCTCCACCAATTGCCTGCTCGTTGACAAGTCTGACCGGCAAAACCTTTTAAGTTTTCTACTTGAATTGTTTCAGATGAACCACCTTCATCTGCAATACGCTCAACTAACATCCAAGTACAATCGCCATAAAAAGTCTCAAATGTTTCAGTATCCATTCCAGTAGCTATAACACTTCCTACTCCTCTACCTTCCTCCTCACTTGTTGCCATAAACTCAATTCTGTTTCTATCTTCTTCACAAATATAGATACCTGTTTTCCCAACGTTCTCATTAGATTTAACTATTATTTCTGGATTTACCCTATAAATTGGATAAGAGTCAGGTAAAACTAGATTGATTTCATGAAATATATCAGCTTCAGGATAATCAATAACAAGCTCATCAACATTCCAATAGGTTGGATAAGTATTTGAAATAATTGAAGCATAGCTTTTGGCAATTGAATAGTAATCCCAACATTGTTTTACTTTATCTGTAGGTAAATCATCCATCCAATGTGGAGAAAACTCACTCAAACCTTTATCATTAGAGCGTATTTCTCCAGTACAACGTAAATAAGTAAAATCACCTGTTTTTATTTTTGCGTATGCAGACTCTATACGATCCATCGTATTTCTTAAATTAGGCAAAACAGTCCCCCCCCATTGAATATCTGCTTGTTCTGGATAGGGTAAACTTCGTAAATTATATGGTAAATTATGCATATAGATTTCAAATAGTTCTTCTAAACTATCTAAAAAAAGACCATAGTTATTTCGCATAGTCTCAAAAAATGCTAACGAGCTAAATTGTTCTAATAAATATGCGGCTTTAGGATTTACTTCGTAATTCATGATCTTCTCTATCTTGTTTATCTCGGTTTATATTCTAATTTGGCAGCTAAGCTATAATCACCCAAATTTGTGGCTAAAGTAGGGACTCCAACCATTGAAAAATCACCAATTTCTGTGTCCGTACCATAACCCCAACCTGTCAATTTTCGCTTGCTTAGTCCGGAAGTAACCAAGTCATTGGGATCTAGTACAATCTGAATACCGCCACCTTTTAAATAAAACTCACCAAGTTCTTGTGAGGCAGCAGGACCTTCCCAAGCATATAACTTTTTACCTTTAGGGACTGTATATTCAAGATATTCTCCATTAGCATTCCAACTCGCCCAAACTGCAAATTTATCACGCCACTCTTCACGGCTTTTTAGCTTTTCAAACTCGGACTTACGCATCCAGCAAATACTATTGTCAAAACTACCTGGCGCTAATACACGCACTAAAATATCACCTTCATTAAATATTTGTGCTTTAATTAATTTCTCTCCCTTTGGACCTTGAGCAAAAGTATCAAATTTTCCTTTTAAAGGGTGTGTTAGTTTAGGATTTTTCAATGCAGGCTGCACATTTCCTAAACTAGGATGGAATGGTGTAGTTGCTGTTTTGGGGTCTTTTCTAGCTTGCGGAAAAGGTAATCGCCCATTTTCTGGAGTTAGATGAACCCAATTTGGCTTTTGCTTACGAAATGCTTTAAGTTCTTCGTCATCACCCAATCTTCTAAATTGCGTCACATTTCTAACATTAGTCGTCGCTTTAAAAGCCTGATTACTCTCTTTCTCGATTCTAACCGCCAATCTTTCCAAAAAGTCTTGTACAGGTTTTAAAAACTCGCCAAGTTTTTGATTCGCCAAGTTACGGACATCAATTACGGTTTGCAACATTTGTCGTGCTTTTGCACCAATCGCCTTACTTGCGTATTTATCAATAAATTTAACCGTATCTCTTAAATATCCTACAAGTTTATCAAACACGCCCAACAAAGCCTGCTTGGTCAACATGCCTTTAACTTCTCGAATTTTGCTCGCTGTTGCTTTATAAATATTGGTAATCTTTGCGTTTTTAATGGCTTTTTTTACCGCTGGGCGTGCAAGAAATTTATTTAACTCTGTAATTCCACTTTCAATCGCAGGTTCAGCAAACTTATATATATTTCCACCCGTAAACTTTAAACCTTTGGTTGCAGGCTTAAGCATAAAGCGTCTAATAGGAGCCAAAATAACTTTGAAAACCCCTTTAAATAATGAACCCAATACTGGAAATAAGCCAATCAGTGTTAGAATCAGCCCAATCCATGCCCACGGATTATTACTGTCTTCTTTAATCTTTGTCGCATTCGCACAAATATCCCGAACATCACAAATCTGATCTACAAAAGGGATCATTGAAATCACTGTACCAGTGACAATTTGTGCAGTTGTTTGATCCTCTGCAAAGTCTCCTTGTAACACAACCCAAAGCCACTCTGCGATATCCGCTGCAGTTTCTTTCCCTTTCTTGATTGCATCATTTACTGGGGCTGTGTACCACGCTAGAGCATTGGTTAGCTCTTTCTTAGATGGTAAAAAATCTGGCATTAAAATTGCCCCTTATTCTTATCAATCTTGTCTAATTCTGCCATGACTGTATCAAACTGATCCCAAGGCTTATCTTCTTCCATTTTAGGTTGCTCATACTCAACTCTAATTGCTTTCTCTGGAACATTGTCATGATGAGCTTTACCATGCTCATCTAATTTTCCTTCAATAACCTGATTATTTTCAAAAAAGATTTTATAACCCAAATTTGCAAATGGTTGGCGATCTACATCTAGATGTTCTAAAGCAATCCAATTTTTATTATCGAATTCAGGCAAAGTTGGTAATTGCACATTTGCTTTCGCCCCCCCCATAAACAAATGCTGCCCTGCCTTTACCTCAAACTTACCACCTGTGGTTGGGAAAATACCTGAACCATTCAGCTTGATCTGAGAGCCACCCGCAGTAATCACAATCTCTTTCGGACTGGTAATCTCAATACGATCTTCAGTTGAAATGATCTGAATGCCTTGCTTAGCAAGTAAATCCATTCCATCTGACTGCGCCTGAACCTCAAACTTACCTTTGGCAGCCACCTGCTTAATCCCACCTTGGGCTGCAAACAGACTGATTCTGTTTTGCGCATGCGTAATCAGATTCTTTTGCGTGCTTAGATTGATACTGTCGCCTGCAAACTGGTTGATTTGTCCATCTGCGGAAACATGAATATCCTCATTGGTACTTAGACCGATCCCCACAGGTGAGCTTAATAGCAATAAGGCTTTATTAAATTTAGCAATTTTTGCTTCAATCTGTTCTGCAAATGCTTTCAATTGTTCAACGGATTCAATTTCATCAGTTTGCTGGTTCTTGGCAACTTCACTCAGTGCCTTGGCATTGTTTTGATTGCCATCAAGCTGTTGCTTAGCAGGTTGAGCATCCAGATGTTCGCCTTGGGCCTGATCCTGCTTATGCGTGGAAAGCAGCAAACCCTCGCCTGCACGTACTGCACCCCATTGATCAGTACGTAGTTCAAAACCTTCGCCACGATCTTCACTTTCTGCTTTGTCTTTCGGATGACTGAGTTTACCTAAGTTAAGTTGGCTGGCAGCATGACTACTTTGGAGCTGGGCGCTGATCTGTCCAGTGGTGTCATCAAAGCGCAGTTGGTTAAAGCCTTCACCCTGATATTCCTTGGACTTGATCCCTGCCAGTTTCTTGGTGTCTGGCAGCTTACCTGCATTGTCGAACTTGGTTGGACTACGATGTGCTTCATGGATACGTCCCACTACAAAAGGACGGTCAATGTTGCCATCAAAGAAGTCGATAACTACGATTTCATCGATACGTGGCAGGAAGCGCGCCCCATAGCCTTCACCAGCCCAAGGCGTCAGTACATCGACCCAAGCTGAATCGGTGTCGTTGTCATTAGCGCCTGCACCACCATCATGGCTATGATCATCATTTCGGGTAAACAGGAAACGAACTTTAATACGGCCCCATTCATCTACATGGATTTCTTCACCGCTTGGCCCAACTACTTTGGCACGTTGTGGTGAAGCGGCTGGGCGGTGTTGTAATGGGTTGTATTCAGGAACAGTTTTGATGCTACGACGTTGTAGCATGATTTGATTGGCTTGGCGTTCTTCTGTGTCGCTTTGTTGGGTGAGCTGCCAATGACTTTGTGCCAGTAGCTGATTAATCTGCTGCTGTAGATCTTTGGGTAAGTTGTTCTGGTTATAGAACTGTTTGCCTGTAATCAGGAATTCTTTGTCTGCGCCACTGTGCTGGTCAATCTCAGGGTGTTCTGCCAGTTCAAACCAGTAACCGACATGGGTATCTCGGACGGTGCTCTTAGCCACGAACTGTTTGGATTGCAGGTCGTAATATTGACCTAAGTTTTGATTGAGCTTTTCGATCTGTGCATTGCCGGATTGGGTTGCGCCATCTTCACCATTGAGGTCTTGCATCCATGCTGGTGAAAAATGCCATGCCTGTTCTAAACCCAGACTGGCATTGTCATGTTGTTCACTATGTTTGTGTGTGCTCTGTACACTACCTGCACCATCTACTTGTTCTAAGGCATCGGCTTGCCAGCGTTGTACATGGACTGCACTCGGTTGTAATGAACGTTGCCCTACCAGACTAGTCATACTGTCGTATTGTTCGGTGGCACTGCTGCGGTGATAACGAACTGTTCTTCTGTCTAAGGCCTGATACTGGCTATTGTCATCAATTAAACGAAGTTTCTGGGCCTGAATCTGTTCGCTAGCACTGGCGACTTTCAGCTTTGATTCATCAACCAGCCAGTTAATCCCTTCACTGCGCATGAGACGGGTGAGGAAGTCATAGTCGCTTTCATTAGACTGCATAATGAATGGGCGGACATCATAGTCTTGACTGAGTCCACTTAGGTCCAGCGTTAGGCTCGATGCAAATAAAGGGCTTTTGCTCTGCCATTCTTTAAAGACAACTTCCACTACATCCCGCACGCTTTTATTCATAAACACACGGCTGTTACGGCGTTGTTTCCACAGTGCAGTTGGGTCTTCTAAAGTCAGTTTATAGACAGTTAGGCTACCGTCGGATTGTCCTTGTAAGGCTTGGGTGATAATGCCTGTGACACGGGTCAACTGGCCTTGATCAGTCACGCTATCTATCGCAGCTTGGCTGCCAATAAATTGCTTTAGTGGAATGGTGGCATTGGTCGACAAGCAAATCAGTTCTGCCTTAAATCCATCATTGAGTTGATGCTGACCATCGATACGTTGCAGAAAAACCTGCGAATTTAAATTTTGATTAGAAAATTGAATATGAATCGCACGTTTTTGTGCTGTAAGGCCGAGGCTCTCTAAGGCTTGAAAGATGTTGTTCAACATTTTTATAGATTTTTTTGCTTAAATTTACGGCATTTTACCGATAGCAATATGCCTCTGTCTATACAGTATTGTCTGTTTATGACATTTTTCGTCACCATTATTTCATGGTTTAAAATAATACTTTTTATATTCATAGATATAAAACATTCTTCAAATGCTCTAACACTAAAAATAATGTAAAAAAGCAAAGCCGAAGCTCTGCTTTATTTCAATGTGGGTCAGAATGTAGCAGTAAATTAATTCCACTTAAACATAATCAGCCCTACTTGCCTTTAAGATATCCAGTTCTAACATTTTTTTCTTTTTATAACGATAAGCAATCAATAGGCCAATAAACCACACTGGTGAAAGCCCCAATGCAATAAGGGTATCGTGGTCTAAAGCAAGGATCACAATTGTAAAGACCAAAAATAGCATCGTCAGCCACGCCATGACCAAACCACCAGGCATTTTAAATTTAGACTGTAAATGTAACTCTGGAAATTTTTTACGATAGCCAATATACGACAGGATAATCAGCATAAAGGTAAATACACATAGAATTGAGGTCAGTGCAGAGATAATCGTAAATGCTGTCATTACATTTGGCACAATAAATAAAATTGAAGTCCCGATGGTGACGCAAGTCATGGAGAAAATCAGACCTCGAATTGGTACTTTTTTCTTCGATAATTTACTAAAGCTCTTTGGTGCATCATTATCCAACGCCAAACCATAGAGCATCCGACTCGTCGCAAAGATACCACTATTTGCAGAAGATAAGGCTGAGGTTGCAACGACAAAATTAACCAGACCAGCAGCAATCGGCAAACCAATCAACGTGAACATTTCAACAAATGGGCTTTTTTCAGGTGAAATTTTTGCCCAAGACGTGACCGCGATAATGCATATCAATGCGCCAACATAGAACAGTAAAATACGTAATGGGATTGAGTTAATCGCTTTAGGCAGAGATTTATGCGGATCTTTAGTTTCAGCAGCTGTGGTTCCGACCAATTCAATTCCGACAAAAGCAAAAATCGCAATTTGGAAACCTGCTAAAAAGCCGGTGATGCCATAAGGAAACATCGATTGAGTTTCAAACACATGGCTCATAGATGCTTTAACACCATTGGGTGAAGTAAAGCCGGTACTGATTAAATAGATACCCGCAAGGATAAACAGAATAATGGCGGAGATCTTAATCAACGAAAACCAAAACTCCAACTCACCAAACATTCGAACAGCAACAAAGTTCAGTATGGTCAGAATAGCCAATGAGGTAAATGCAGGGATCCAGACAGGAATATCGGGATACCAGAACTGCATATATCCCCCAATCACGATGACATCGGCTATCGCAGTAATAATCCAGTTACACCAATAAGACCAACCGAGGAAAAAACCTGCCCAAGGACCGATAATAAGCTGTCGCAAAATCAGCAAAAGTTTTAAAGTTGGTATTTGCCAGCAGCAACTCGCCCATTGCCCGCATAACAAAGAAAAAGAAAAAACCAATAATTAAATAAGTTAAAACAATTGAAGTACCTGAAATACTTAAGGTCTTTCCAGAGCCCATAAATAGACCTGTACCAATTGCACCGCCAATTGCAATCATTTGAATATGACGATTGGTCAGCGAACGTTGTAATTTTTCTTCATCTTGCGAACTTTCCTGCAAATCTTCATCCAGAAGTTGCGTTCCTTTATTCTGACTCATGTCATCCTTACTCCAGTTTGCAGCAACCGTTATAAATGCTTAATAAAAATAAAATATTTTTAAAATGCTTTAATTTAAAAGTTCCATCTTTCTAAAATTATTTTGAAATTAACAACTTAATTAACCCACCTCACTTGTAAATAGTTCGTATTAAATCCCTTTTCTGCACACTAAAACCTGTTGTTATTGATCAAAAGTATTTTAGCCGCAAGCATCATATCTCATCCCCAAACGAGTTGAAGATGATGCTTTTCATTTTCGCTTAATTATTACCCAATTAACATGAAATATACTCTATTACCCCAATCTCATTCCATCTGATAAAGATATGAATATCGAGGATAGTAAAAAATTATGCATCGATATAAATAAAAAAATGGCTAAAAATACAGTATAAACGCTGCCAATTAATATCTAAATCTTTGAATTTCGTGCTGAAAGAAAATCCATTAACGCTTGTTCTGATTTGCAATATTGATATTAAGCAAACGCACTGATGCACCCTCTTTCACATGTAACTGATGGGCTTGTTCTACACTCAAAATCACTTGGTTTGAGTCTGGCTGGCTATAGATCAGAATGGCGCGATAATTTTCATAATCATCATTGGCAACAATATAAGGCTCATCACCAAGAGTAATGCAATCAGATTGTTCAATATGGACGGTGAGCACATGGCTATCTTTAATTGCTCTTAGATTCTCGATATCCGCCTGCAAGGTTGCACCCGCATCAAAGATATCGACATAGCCCTTATAACGCAGCCCTTCTTCAATCAAAAGGTTATACGCGGGTTCAGTATTAGGATGTACTGCTCCAATCACCGCCTTCGCTTCATCAGGCAACATGTCGACATAAAGTGGATGCCGTGGCATGAGTTCCGCAATAAAGGCTTTTTTGCCTGTACCACTTAGATAATCTGCTTTGGTAAATTCCATATCAAAGAATTTATGACCGACCGCATCCCAAAATGGTGAACGGCCATTTTCATCAGAAAAACCCCGCATTTCAGCCACAATGGTTTCTTCAAAATACTGCCTAAATGCTGATAAGAACAAAAACCGAACCTTAGATAAAAACTTACCATTCTTATTTAAACGATAATCAGGATCTAAAAATAAGGTACATAACTCACTACAGTTAGTGTGGTTATTACTCAGATATAAGGTCGGCAATGATTTATAAACATTCAAAGGTTCGGAAGAATGAACTTGTGTGCCGATATGAAAATTATACCAAGGTTCTTTTAGACCTAAGGCAACCTCGATTCCACAGACACCAACCACTTTATGCAGTGAGGTATCTTCCAGCACAAATAAATAACCCTGCTCCGACTTATCCAGTTTACCTTCGACCGTTTTAATCGCTCGATCAATCCGTGCAGCCAGTATTTCCATATCTGGTTGCAAAGAGGTTAAACCAAAACCTGCTTTCTGTGCTAAGTGGTAAAGATCATGAATATCTTTTTGTTTGATATAACGAATCATCATCATGTCTATTTCCCCTTATTCTCAATCAGAACAAACGAGACACAGGCTGCGCTGATTGTGCTCTTGAGTAAGACATCCAATTCATTTTTTCTATGCTGAACCATGCACAATACAGACATTTGTTATTCCTTAATTCTTAAATTTTTCCCTAGCGCCAGCTCATTGATGGCCGAGCTGGCTTTATTTATCTAAGTCTTTTTTATGACTTCTTTCATCAAGCTGAAATCTAAATTCAATAATCTAAATTGATTAATAGCTCTGCTGATCACTCTATTATTCAAAAACTAATTGGCACAAAAAATTGAAAATTAAGCAAAAAATGAGTTGTTTTTTAGCATTTTATTTATTGACAGTGACAATATGAAAGTTATTTTTCACTTTTGGAATGAATGAAAAAGTAGATCTCATCTCAAAAGCGTGAAATAACAGAGATGACATCAAGTTCAAACCAAAGGTTAATAGGATGTTAAATAATAAAAAAAATAAGGAATGATTCGAAAAATAGATATTATCTAAGATAAATTACAGGCCATAAAAAAGCCCTTGTTTTCACAAGGGCTTTTTTATTTATTTGGCAGAGGATCAAGGACTCGAACCTTGACGAACGGTTTTGGAGACCGTCATGCTACCATTACACCAATCCTCTAAACTGCATGATTAAATCATATTTGACTCAATCATAAGAAAGTAAGAAATGCTTACCTTCTTAAATATGGTGGGGGCGAAGAGACTCGAACTCTTACACCTTGCGGCGCTGGAACCTAAATCCAGTGCGTCTACCAATTTCGCCACGCCCCCGATGGGTGTGTATATTAGAGATAAACCTTTCTACTGACAAGCCCTTTTTATAAAAAAACTATGTTTATGAAAGCTAATGCTTTTTTAATATACAGATAGAAACAGCAGACACAAAAAAAGGAACTTTATATAAAGTTCCTTTGAATTTGGCAGAGGATCAAGGACTCGAACCTTGACGAACGGTTTTGGAGACCGTCATGCTACCATTACACCAATCCTCTATAACCACATGATTAAACTCTATTTCGTTTAATCATAAAAAAAGCAAGATACTCTTGCTTTTTAAATATGGTGGGGGCGAAGAGACTCGAACTCTTACACCTTGCGGCGCTGGAACCTAAATCCAGTGCGTCTACCAATTTCGCCACGCCCCCGATGGGTATGCATATTAGTGAGAAACATACTCTCTGACAAGTCTTTCTATTAAAAAAACCATTCAAATGAACAGATAATATTCAAATCACCCTTTTATGTTTACTTTTACAACATATCAAGTCGTTTTAGGCAATCTTTTACCTCTAAAACTGAATTAAAGCGTTGTTTAATATGCTTTTGCGTGAGGCCATTAAGTAAAGGATAAAAACTTTCACAGCCCTTTGGAAGTTGAATGTGTAGTTGTTGGCAATGCAATACTGCCCAATCGTGAAAAGTACTCGCCTTTAATCGAGATTGAGTGAGCCATTCATACACAATAATCCCCAAGGCATACAAATCACTTTGAATGCTTTTCCCTGCCCCCTGAAAAAGCTCTGGTGCCATATAATGTGGTGTTGCATCTAAAGTATGAATCGGATGCCCTATCCGAAAAGATTGCTCAAAATCAATCAGCCGACATGAGTTTTCATAGAAACGAAAATGTTCTGCTTTCAAATCACCATGTACCCACCCGAATTGGTGCAATGTATCAAGTGCATCTAAGGCCAGAAGTATCTTTTGTTTGATCTGTTCAATATTCTCAGAAATAGGAGCTTCAGCAAAAAAATCATGCGAATCAACCGTGATTACCCCTATTCCATCCTGATCTAATTCATTTATAAGATGACGCAATGGAATCATTTGGAATGGTAATAAAAACGCTTGTTCTTGCTGCTGACAGTGCTGATAAAAAACTAACTCTCGTTGGAAAGCCTGTGCCAAAACAGGCTGATCATTGGTTTTATGGAATTTCAGCCAGTAACGTTGCTGATCAACTTGAAAGGTGTAGACACGCCGCCCAAATGCATAACTTTGCGCTTTGGTCACTAAGTTTAGATCGTTAAGTTGAATCTTTGGATTAGAGATCCACGTAGTAAAACTCATTCTGCTGCTTTTCTTCCTGCTTTCGCAACGATATTAGACAATGCTCAATGGTTTTTCCAATTCGTGCATGTATTTCAATAGAAGCAATCTTCGGCCATGTGGCACGCTCACCTTCTTGTTGCAAGATTTTAAACAGTTTTGGCCGTGGGTTTTTCAGCATATAGCTATAATGTCTGAGTCCATATTTGGCAATAATATTGACGTCGCCATAATAACGTTGCCCCAAAATACCATAACCATGATCCAATACACGACGAATCGGGAAGAAACTACCCATATGGCTGCGTGTTAAATCCATGACTTCCATTGCAATGGCTTTACCTTGACGACGAACAATCCGCTCAGGCCAACTGAGTACATCTCTACGGAAACGTTCAGTATCACTTTGCATAAACGGCACAATATGCGGATTGACCTGACTGGCGATGGTGTAATTAATATTATAGAGCCGAGCCATCTTTTCCTGTGGAAAATCACTGCGCATACTGCCATCCACCCACTTGGTATTGGCGAGATATGGCGTATGTTGCCCATCATAACGCTTACTGGTCAGATGCACAGGTGGAAATAACACAGGCACCGCACAAGAAGCCAATACTGCACTCCACACCAATACATTCGGTGCAGTCAGCGCATTCATAATACGTGGATTTTGGGCTGTGTTATATGGTGCAATCACGATATTAATATGGCGTTTGGATTGTTTATAGGCCTCGGCAAACGTAACATCGCCCAAGTTCTGCATCAGAAATTTTTTCAAATACATCACATCGGCAATACCACCCTTCGCCCTCAATAATTCAGTTACTTTCCTAAATTTAAAGGCATCACTAAAAAAATGTTCCCCTTGCAGCAATTCAGGAACTTGATCTGGCGTAGAAACACCTAACATTCCTGTCATGATTGCCCCTGCACTTGAACCCGATAGCACTTGAGGCATCAGATCTTGTTCGATTAATGCTTTACATACCCCAGTATGAAATAAACCTAACGTTGCGCCTCCAGAAAACATCACAGCGGGTTGACCATAGGCCTTTTGACATTCTTCAAAAAACTGAATTTTTTCTTTTAATTGAAAGGTAATACATTCACTCGAAGCCAAGTAACGTAGGCAGTCACTCATTTCCTCAACATAGTTTTCGATTATTTTTTTAGTACCAATATAGGTCTGTGCAAACAACATTGGATGCCCAATGTTGGCAAAATCATAAGACAGGCCTTCTCTTAACACATAGATCAGATCTAAAGTCCGATGCTGCATACGATATTTTTTTAATAAGTTATAGCGTTTAGATAAAATTTCCGCATCATAATAAGGCGATTCATTGTCATACTTCCATGCTTCATGACCTGATTCTTCATCCAGTTTAAGTGCAATTTCTTTCCATTCGGCATAAGAACTGGCATGTCGTAAGCGTTCTTGCAACACATCAACTCTATGTGTCTGATATGTATTCTTTTTCTCTTGAACTCTATTGAACATTCGCGATCCTGATTTTCAGCTTATTTTTTATATTCTTGCACCTATACAATGCAAAAAGCAGCCACAACAATCAAGGGTAAAATCGATTTATTTCGATATTTCTGATGATATTTTCTTTATTTCGGTAATAGCAGTGATAGTATCCCTATTCATCATTGAGTTTGGTTTATATGTATGGCTATCCTTGATTTACCCGAATCTATTCTTCAATCGCTATCAAGTGTTTTAACGCAGCTTCAGCAAGTTCTCCCTGCACCAAAGCAACCCACTGACTTTTCAGCAATCGCATTCCGCTGGGAAAACCAGCAACTGGTCGCCATACAACAACCCAAGAAAATGTATTTGGAAGACTTAAAAGGCATTGAGCGCCAAAAAGACAAGATCATTCAAAACACCCTACAGTTCCTGAATGGCCTGCCTGCCAATGATGTCTTACTGACAGGTTCTCGTGGTACTGGAAAATCATCGATTGTACGTGCGCTTCTCACCGAGTATTCAACTCAGGGGTTACGCTTGATTGAAATTGAGCGTGATGATTTATCTGATTTACCCAAAATTCAAAAGCTGATTGAACATCGTCCTGAAAAATTTATCGTTTATTGCGATGATCTGGCTTTCAATGCCGAAGATGAAAATTATCGTAGTTTAAAAAGTGTGTTAGATGGTTCACTGCAATCAGGCTCAAGCAATTTTATTATCTATGCAACCAGTAACCGTCGTCATTTACTGCCTGAGTTTATGCACGAAAACACACCTGTACGTAAAGTGGATGTCCCGCAATACACCGAGTTACATCCGCAAGAAGCAATTGAAGAAAAAATTTCGCTCTCGGATCGTTTTGGCATGTGGCTCTCCTTCTATCCAATGGATCAACAGTTGTATTTACAAATTGTAGAGCACTACATTGTGAAAGCAGGCTTGGAATATAACGATCTGGTTCGTGGTGAAAGTCTGAAGTGGTGCCAAGCTCGTGGTCAGCGTTCTGGACGTGCAGCCTATCAGTTCTCAAAGCACTGGATTGGCTCTCAAAATCTAGAAAAATTGTCAAACAAAGCCTCTGCGTAAATGTCCTGAAAAGCCGTAGCTTTGTCCTTATTTCCGCTTAGCATTGGCAATTGTTTCTCATAATCTAGCTGTCACAGCATGGATTGAGTCTAGGAAACAAGATGAAGAAACAATTGCCACCAACATCCCTGACCAGCAAATTTTTGGGTAAAAGCCTATTATTGGCACAAGGTACGCTTGATAAAGCCGTAAAATATTCAACAACACCATTTTCAGAACCAGACATCATTCGCCCACGCACTGATGGGAATTTTTATACCTGGACACATTATGGAATCTTCTTTCCTCTACTGCCTGAACCTCATCGTTATTTAAATATTATGATCTTACTGGGTACACCAGGAGCACTTGCGTTTGACCATGATGATATTACCTTAGGTGACCCAAGAAAGACTGCAACGTTTTTCTCTAGTACCGCGGCAGTAGATGAGCATCTACTCAAAGCTTATATCATTCCAGAACAAACCAATATTCAAGACAATGGAACAACTATTGAGCTCGGTGAAGAAGTTTCGATCCAAGGAACTCTACCAAATATTCATCTCAAAGGTGCCTACCATGGACTCAGCTTTGAATTTGATTTAGATGTCACCGATCAAATCTCATGGTTTATCAAAACCCCGATTTATGATCATTTTAGTTTATTGGCAAACTTCAAAGGTCAGCTTGAGTATCAAGGTAAAATCACGCCTGCCGAAGGCTTATGTACCTATGAATATGCCCGCGCTACAGGTGCGCATGGCGTAGTAAAAAAGTTGTTGCCTGAACCGTATAAATTACCACTCGATTTCTTTACCTATCAAATTATCAATTTAACAGATACCACCCAATTATTACTCACTAAAGCTGATATTTTGGGTCAACCAGCAGCCTATACATTGCATGTTCGACATACCGACAAGCCTGCTGAAGTCTATACCAATGTCGAATTCAAGGTGATTGCACATCAAGTTGATGATTATGTTTCGCCAAGTGGTAAGAAAATGCGCTTACCGCAATTATTCTCTTGGTCTGTCAAGGATGATGCTGATCAGAAAATTTTAGATATCACCGCAGAAATTGATAGTCCATTCCGTTACGGTCATGGCATTGGCTATGCCAGTGCTTATACCTTCACAGGTGAATATTTAAATACCTCTGTTCAAGGTCGTGGTTATATCGAATATGTGGATGTAGAAGATCAGAATGCATTTAAGGATTAAATGAACTGAACACGTTGATGAGTCTTTGCTAAAACGTCAAAGGCTCATCATTTCCCTTTGCAATCTAGTTGCTCTGAGGGTTCAAAGTATCAATCATTTGATTGACTGAATCCTTAATCTCCGCTGCCACGTTTGCATCATAACCTTCGACCAAGAATCGGCTAATGAGCCCTTCAATCAGCGTATACGTCACTTCAACCAACATCTCTGTTTTTGAATAAGATTGCAAATATTCCGTAATCAAGTTTCTAATCCAAACTTTATGTTCTTTAGACACAGAGATGATGTCTTGATCACCCAAATGCGACTCAGCCACAGCTCTGACGAATAAACATCCTTTAAAGTTATCTTCTTGAAACCATAATAAGTGCCAATCGATCAACCTGTTCAATGCCTCTCGCCCTGTTGTCTCCGCCACATAACCCAATAAACGCTGCCGAAACTTTTCATCACGTGCTTCCAAGACCGACTTCACCAATTGATTTTTATTTTTGAAATAGGTGTACATCGTGGTTTTTGAACAGCCAGATTCATCTCGAATAAGGTCGACTCCGACACCAACAAAACTATTTTCATAAAATAATTTTTCTGCGGTATGCAAAATTTTATCAGCAGACTTCGACATAAAGATTTACTCATTAAATAATAGTACAGATCTGTACTATTTATAATTTTAGTTCTATTATCGCCATAAAGCAACCCAGTCGTGAGATCACCATGTTATCTTTATTCAACGGTAGAGAACATCTTGCTCCCTTACCCCAATCCATTGATATTATAAGAAGTTTAATTGGCGGCACCTTAAGCATCTTGATCTTAATCCTGCTCAGTAAATTCACCCACAATCTATTTATCATGGCTCCTTTTGGCGCAACCTGTGTCATCTTATATGCCGTATCACAATCGCCTTTGGCTCAACCTCGCAATGTAATTTTGGGACATTTTGTCTCAGCATTTATTGGCTTACTGTTTCTTAAAGTTTTTGGTACATCGGCTTTGAGCATTGCGCTTTCTGTCGGTTGTGCGATTGCAGCCATGCAACTTCTGCGTTGTGTTCATCCACCTGCTGGCGCAAATCCATTGGTGATATTGCTAACAGCCAATACCATTCAATACCAATGGAGTTTCTTATTTTTCCCCGTGTTATTAGGTTCAATTGCACTCGTCATGGTGGCATGGTTGGTCAATAACCTTAAATCAGAAAAGAAATGGCCTGTGTATGGATTGGCTTTTATCCACAGTAAGCAAAATATTGAATGACCCATCTATCGATTAAAGCGCAATGTCAGCGTTTTAATCGATGCCATCCTGTTCATCAAAATTCAATGAAACTCCAATTTCCCCTTGCAAATAATTTACTTTTCAATAAAATTAGGTAGATCGGTATACATAAATAATTTTTTACTATGAACACTAAATCAGCAAAACAAAAAATCTTGGATGCAGCTTCTACATTGTTTTATAACGATGGCATTAGCAATACAGGCATCAATAGCATTACAGAGAAAGCCAATGTGGCAAAAATGTCGCTGTACAATAACTTTGCCACCAAATCAGATCTGATTACCTGCTATATCGAAGCTCGCCATCAAGAATGGCTGGATTTATATGAAAAGAGAAAAGCTCAAATCCAAACCCCGATTGACGGTATTTTGGCGGTTTTTGATGCTTATCAGGATCACGCAGAATTTGCTTATGAAAAAGGCTTTCGTGGTTGTGGCCTACTCAATGCAGCCGCAGAATTCCCTGCACATAGTCCTGAACGTTTGGCGGTTAAACAGCATAAAGATGAAATCGAAGCAATTTTAGCGGGGCATTTACAGCAGCTCAGCACCAACCCACAACGAGTCAAAGAACTGGCACTACTGTTTTCATTTATCTTGGAAGGTTCCATTGCCCGTGCAGGTTTAGAAAGTTCAAGTGACAAAGTATTTGCTGCAAAACAAATGGTTCAGAACCTATTAGCGCAAGAGGTTTCAAATTGAATACCCCCTCTTTTAGCCTCAGTGCTCATTCTGGTTTTATTGCCGTCCTCATTGCCTCTATTTTATGGGGAACGACAGGCACAGCCGCTTCTTATGCTCCAAATCTAAGTCCCTTAGCGATTGGCGCAATTGCAATGGGTGGCGGTGGTTTATTACAAGCTTTATTGGCCCATAAAAATATCCGTAGCCATTTACCTCAAATTCGCTCTTACTATCCATTATTGTTGATTGGCATGGTCTCGGTTGCGATTTATCCGCTGGCTTTCTATTCATCGATGCGTATGGCGGGGATTACCATTGGTACAGTGGTTTCAATTGGTTCAGCCCCTTTATTTACGGCATTACTGGAAAAGTTCTTTGATAAAAAAGCACTCTCAGGTAAGTGGTTTATTAGCTTTATTTTTGGTGTCGCTGGTGTTTTATTGCTCTCTATAGGGGAATCACATTCCCAAGCATCTGCACATACTATTGCGACAGACCAGAAAAGCATTGGCATTATTCTCGGGCTGATCGCTGCCCTGACTTATTCGTTATATTCTTGGGCTGCCAAGAAAATGATTGACCGTGGGGTCGACTCAAAAGCTTCTATGGGATTAATTTTTGGCTTCGGTGCTTTAATTTTATTACCTACATTATTTTTTACGGGTTCAAACCTTTTTGATGAACCTGTGAATTTGTATGTTGTCGGTTATATGATGCTGATCCCAATGTTTCTCGGTTATCTGTTATTTGGTTATGCTTTAAAGACCATTTCAGCCAGTACCGCGACCACACTGACCTTATTTGAACCACTGGTTGCCGCACTATTTGCAGTATTATTAGTCGGTGAACAACTCGCCCCGATTGGTTGGGTTGGTATGGTTCTGATTTTTGTTTGTCTGGCAGTATTGTCAAAAGCAGATCGTTCATAACAATTGGCTTAGCAATTTGTCTAAGTCATTAAAATCAAAAGTAGCAACATTGCTGCTACAAAGCTAAAAGCGATGATTTTCCCATTAAAACGTAATGCCTGTTTGGCTAATTTTTTAATCGGTTCTTCTTTCTTCAACCCAATGATCGACAAAATGATGCCAATAAAATTACAGATCACCGAGATAATTAATGCCAAGAAAAAGAATAAATGGATGGGCGGCATCTCACAAATTCGATCAACCGTACATGGGATACTTAAAACATAAATTGAAAAAATCACTGCCGCAGCAATAATAATGATACTTAACCACGCAGCTATCGTTGCAGCTTTAACAAACCACATTATTTTTCCTTTTTTATATTAAGTTATTGCAGAAAATATAAATTAAAGTTTTATTAGTAATCAATAACAATTGATAATTAGCGACGCAGAAAAATTTTCTCTGCATCGCGTCTAAAGCTTAAATATCAATACTCTTTTGCTAACTTCTCTAATGTCGCGAGCATTTTTTTCACTACACTTCTTTTATGCTGCAACATATTCTTAATATTGCTTGGATTGAAACCCGTCAATTTTGCGACACCACGACTGGTCATGTATTCACCAGTTTTCGCAAAGTGCTTTTCACTTAACTCGGTTTTCGCATTTGAGAATCGAACTGCCAGCTTATAGTCATTAAACTCAGACCATGCACCTGTCTTATATTCGTCTGCATCATAGCTACTCTTCTGCTGAGTAGGTTTTTCTCGAAGAATATTACTCAAGCGATTAATGACAATTTTTTCTTCACTTTTTTCAATTATTTGATAAAGTTCAGTTTCTTCAAAAGGACGCCCTAAAGCGATGTCTTTTCTATATTGTTCAACGACCTTTTCTTTTGACTCGACCTTTTTCTCACCTTGTTGAGTGAGGCAGAGAATCTTAAATAAAGACTCTAATCGGCCACATGTAAAAATATAAGAAATTTTCAACGTCTATACTCCACGATGAGTTTTAGCTCATCAAAATAAATAATTTAACAAGATAGCAGTGACTCTAAACTGTCACCGCAGCCTGCATAAAAATGAATGATCTGATTTTTAAATAAAATAATAATGAGGATTGGCTTTAAGCATAGCATCCAAACAAAATTACGAGTGATATCTTAGGTTGGCTTTAACTCTGTCATCGGCCATCTCGGTGTGGTTGTCACAGCCAAATCATCCTGTTGTCCTGCTTTTAAACGCTGATATCCTGCAAAAGCAATCATGGCACCATTATCGGTACATAAAGCAGGTTCAGCGTAATAAACTTGAGCTTTGATCTTTGCCAATGACGTTTCTAATTGTTCACGCAAACGCAGATTGGCACTCACACCACCTGCAATCACTAAACGTTTTAGACCTGTTTGTTTTAAAGCTTTCACGGATTTTTTAACCAATGTGTCCACAATCGCTTCTTGAAAAGACGCTGCCACATCAGCATCTCGATTTTCTTCACCCAACTTTTTCAACTGTACTGAAACAGCAGTTTTCAAACCACTAAATGAGAAATTTAAACCTTGATGCAACATCGGGCGCGGAAATTCAAACGCTTGCGGGTCACCTTGTAAAGCTAACTTCGCAATATTTGGACCGCCCGGATAAGGCAATTTCATCATTTTTGCGACTTTATCAAAGGCTTCACCTGCGGCATCATCAATCGACTCACCCAGTAGTTCATATTGACCAATACCGTAAGCTGCCATTAATTGGCTGTGTCCACCAGAAACCAGTAACGCTACAAACGGAAATTCCGGTGGAGTTTCCGAAAGTAATGGTGCAAGCATATGACCTTCCATATGATGCACACCAATTGCAGGCTTATTCAATGCAAATGCCAAGGTACGACCAAACAATGCACCTGTCATCAGTGCACCCATTAAACCAGGTCCACGAGTATAAGCAACTGCATCAATCTGTTGTTTCTTGACACCACTTTGCTCAAGCAACTGATTAATTAAAGGAATCATTTTTCGAACATGGTCACGTGAAGCCAACTCTGGTACAACACCACCATATTCTGCATGCAGTTTAATTTGGCTATACAAAACCTGTCCACGTAAGCCGAGCTCGCTATCATAGAGTGCTAACCCAGTTTCATCACACGAAGTTTCTAAGCCCAAAACAATCATTAAACTGCCTTTACAACGATCAAAAATAATATCCGAGCTATTATAGACTTGTGATCTGAGTTGTAAATGAGTAAAATACTGACCTTCACTTGCGATCTAGTGCAATAGTGCGTTAGATCATATCCATCATCTTAGAGGATTTTACATGCCACAAGTTAAGTTGAAAGAAGGCGAACCAGTAGACGTAGCTATCCGCCGTTTCAAACGTTCATGCGAAAAAGCTGGTGTTTTAGCTGACGTTCGTAAGCGCGAATTCTATGAGAAACCAACTCAAGAACGTAAGCGTAAAAAAGCTGCTGCAGTTAAGCGTTATCAAAAGAAATTGACTCGCGAATCTGTACGTACTACTCGCCTTTACTAATTAATTTGTGATTGACTGCTGAAGAGACTATGAATACTTTAAAAAACCAAATTACTGACGTGTTAAAAAATTCAATGCGTGCCAAAGATATGGCAACAGTAACGGTTATTCGTGGTGTACAGGCAGCAATTAAGCAAATCGAAGTCGATGAGCGCATTGAGCTTGACGATGCTCAGGTTCTTGCGGTCATTGAAAAGCAAATTAAACAACGTAAAGAATCGATCAAGGCCTTTTCTGGCGCTGGTCGAGATGATTTAGCTAGTAAGGAACAAGCCGAAGTTGAGGTTATTTCTCAATTTCTACCAGCAGCTATGACTGAGGAAGAACTTGATTCCATCATTGAGCAAACGATTGCTGCTCAAGAAGCTACTAGCATGAAAGATATGGGTAAGGTGATGAATTCTCTACGTCCGATCATAGCCGGGCGTGCCGATCCTGCACAAGTTTCTGCCAAAATTAAAGCAAAATTAAGCTAATCTGCTTAACTCTCCTTTATATATTCAACTGCATTAAAAAATTGGATTCATTTCAACAATGAACCCAAAGTCTTTCTTTTATTTAAAATCACACTGAACATTATATTTCGAAAGCATTTGCATCTCTTTCGATTCAGACACCTGTTTAATCAAATCTTGCTTGGTCATACCTGCATACTGTTGCGGTAATGATGAGCGGTTTTGCTCAATCGCATCAGACATATCTTGAATATAGCGCTGATTAATTTGACAATATTTCGCTTGCTGCTCAGGTGTAAACTGTGAGGTTTGTGGATTCAGACTCCGCAAAAAGCTACGAATATCTTGCGCATAGACGCCACGAATTTTATCCACCGAGTTTACATATTGTTCAACGGAAGCCGCTGAGCTGATCCCCACACTGCTTATCGCAAAAATAAAAACTAAAATTTTGTTCATAAATCTTTTAACTTCTCAGCTCTTGCTTACGCACGCCATCTTATCTCAATTCAATAAAATTTGGTTTATGCTCCAGAAAAAATTCTTCTGTCGGAGCTGGTATATTCCCTTCTGTTACCGTACCAAGACGTAAACGAATAATATTGAGTAAATCCGTACGATAGGAATAAAGTGGACTGGCACAGTTTTGACAAAATACCCGTGCCTTATTTGGGGTATGAAAATATTCTTTCAGTTGGTCTTGCCCAGAAATAAGCTCAAATTGAATTTGATCAATTGGGCTATTCCAACCTGCGATAGAACCTTGTGCTTGTTGGCAATCAGTGCAGTAACATAAAATACTGTTTTCAATTTCCCCATGATATTGATACTGCACTACTCCACACAAACATTGTCCTTTAACCATGTGTCTTTCCTTTAATTGTTTTAATGATTATCTAAAGCCTCATACGTCGCTCATCTTGCATTTGTTTTAACCGAGCGTCAATCTTAGCCGACATCGCGACATTGCCTTTTGCCAGACGTTGCGCATGTAACATCGACTTAATCGCATTTTCTTCATAGCCTGACCAATATTCGGCCTCTGCCCGATAACCCAATACATTAACGGCTTGCAAAGGTGAACTTTTATCTAAATTGGTTGCCTGTTGTAACAATTGCCAACCCTCAATATCACGTTGGTTTTTATGAATAAAACGTTGCACCAATGTTTGTGCCTGTGCAACTTGCTTTTGTCGAATCAGCACCTCTGCCAATTTATAAGATAGAGCTCGATTCTCAGGCATGGTTTTTTGAATTGGATTAATACTATTAAAAGCCTGATCCAATTTATTTTGACCTAAATAGATATCGGTTTGAATCAGCGGTACAAGTACATGATTCTGAAGTTTAGTCTTCACCAAATCTAAATTGGCCTGAGCTTGTGCATAATCGCCCTGCTCCAGATAAAACTTGCTCAGTGCTAATTGTGCAGCTGTATTTTTCTGATTTGCCAGTGACTGTAATTGAATTTCAGTCGCCTGATTCGATACCACCAAGGTGTAAAGCTTTAGAATTTCAAAATCAAGATCATAAATTTTAGACTTTACTTTAGGAAGTTGATTGGCGCGCAGACGTGCTTCACTCATACGTTCTGTTGTTAGTGGATGAGTAAACCAAAAATCAGGTAAAAAACTAACTCGGCTGGTCGCTCGATGCATGGTTTCGAAGTAATCTGCCATACTTTGTGGGTTATAACCTGCCGCAGACATAAACTGCATACCGATACGATCCGCTTCACGTTCCTGATTACGACTATAACTCAACTGCTTATCCATCAATGCTGCTTGAGTACCCATCATTACGGCTGCACCCGCATTGCCATCGGCTTGAGATGCAATAGCTGCACCAACAAGAATCCCCGCTAATGCAAGCAAGCCCTGTCCCTTAAATGCTTCTTGAGAACGGCTATAGTGACGCTGTGATACGTGTGCAATCTCATGCGCCATGACACCAGCAATCTCATCCAGATTCTTAGCTGAAGTAATCAAACCTGTATTCAATGCAAATAGACCACCAGGAACAGCAAAAGCATTAATTTGAGGATCTTTGATAATCACCAAGCCAATCGGTTGACCCAATTGAGTCTGGCTGAGAATACCTGAAAATACTTGAAAGAACTGATCTTCCAACCATGCATCTTGCACTGTGGGCATTTGCCGATGTACTTCACGATAGACTTTTTCACCAATGAATTTTTCTTTTTGTTGATCAAGTAAACCTATACCGCTGCCGATTTCAGGCACTTCTGTTTGCCCAGCCGTATGGGAAGGTAAAAAGACCTCAGTGTGACTCAATTGAGTTGTGGCCAATAAGCCACAGGCGAGCAGCAACGATCTCAAGTGGTTTCTCTATGATTTTAATAAAGAAATTTACTATAACATTGAAAATAGGAGAAATTTGCAACAAAGTGTTATAAAAGGCAGAGAAATCCTGCCTTATCTTATGATTTTTGAAATCAGCCAGATTACTCTGCCGCAACGTAACGCTGATCTACACTAAAATTTTCAGGGAATTTAGCATTAATTTGCGCATAGAAAGACATGATCTCTGTCATATCTTTTTCATAATCACCTGTAGGGTAAACAATTTTTCCTACACCCGTTTTTTTCTTGGCATAATCCATATACGCAAGTGCAATCGGCACACCCGCTGTTATTGCAACGTGATAAAAACCTGTTTTCCATTGCTCTTGTTTAGCACGCGTCCCTTCTGGAGTCACAAGCATGACTAACTTAGGATGAGTTTTGAACAGGTCACTCATCAGCTGGACCATACTTGGTCGCGCTTGCCCTTCTTGTTTGACAGTACGATCAATCCCGATGCCGCCCATTGCACGAACAAATGGCCCAAATGGAAATTTCATATAGCTGTCTTTAATGGTCAAGCGTACATTAACGCCCAACGCTTTTAACGCCAAACGCGCATATAAAGCATCCCAGTTGCTGGTATGCGGGGCAGCAATCATGACACATTGGTCAATGTTTAAATCCCAATGATTGTCGATTTCCCAACCCATTAAGCCCAAACTTTGTTCAGCTAATTTCTCAAACACCAGACGCCCCAAGACGAAATCACAAAGGGCGCAAGTGTATCAATATTAATCAGCTTAGAAAGATGAGATCGCACAATAATGCAGCAATCAAGTTGTCTGCATTGTAAGCAATTATTCGAACTTTGGATTCACCAAATAGCGAGGTGTACGATCTTCCAATGCATCAATCAGATTCTGATAAGCAAGATCTACCATTTTTTTGCGTGTTTCTGCAGTTGCCGAGCCCAGATGCGGTACAGTCACAGCATTTGCTAATTCAAATAAAGGAGAGCTTTGCAAAGGTTCTTTGGTATAAACATCTAGACCAGCTGCAAAGATTTTGTTTTGCTGTAAGGCCTGAATCAGTGCATCTTCATCCACCACCGAACCACGAGCAATATTCACAAATACTGCATGTTTCTGCATTAAATCAAACTGTTCTGCACCAATCAGTGCTTTAGATTCAGTATTTAAATCGACCGCAACGACAATGAAATCAGACTGTTGTAACAACTGATCTAAGTCACGATATTGGGCATTAAATGCCTGTGCAATTTCGATCTTTTCACGGCGATTATGGTACAAAATATTCATATTGAAACCATAGAAACCACGACGAGCAATGGCAGCTCCAATATTACCCAAACCAATAATACCTAAGGTTTTCCCGAACACATCAACACCGAATTGTTCAGTTGAAACGGTTCGTTTCCATTGACCCTGCTTGGTCCATGCATCTAATGATGGAATTTTACGTGCTGCACTGAGCAATAATGTAAATGCAAGATCAGCGGTCGTTTCTGTCAGTACATGTGGGGTATTGGCAAGCCAAATTTTCTTTTTATTGAGATAGTCGACATCGTAGTTGTCGTAGCCAACGGAAACCGTAGAAATAACTTTGAGTTTTTGTGCGGGAGCTAAATTGCTTTCATTCAGTAAACGCCCTGCACCAATCATGGCATCAGCATCAACCACCTCAGTTCGAATCTGTTCGTTGATATCACCAAGCTTCGGGTTAAGGACCACCACCTGATAATCTTGCTGTAACTTTACTAAAACATCCTGATCTATTTGGCTGAATACAACGACTTTCTTCATTATTACATTCCGTTCTTTATTGCATAAGTTGCCACAACCGTCTTTTCAAAAGCGGTTGAGCAATCATTTCTTCTAAACTCGCTAAATGTAATATATTAGAATGCTGGATAAAGTCCAGTTGACCTAAGCATAATATTTTCTTATTGGTCGCAGTGGCATCGATAAAACCTTGAATATACGAAGACAGCCCTCTGCTTTCCTGAAAAGCGACCAAGGGAAATGGCCATTTCAACTCTGCGTATTGACCCAATCTTGCTTTTTGAATATTTTGCCATAATTGCTGTTCTGCATCATTCAACTGGCTACTTTCTAATAAAATGGCACAGTTGTCCAAAACATACATTTGCAACTCAAGAGCCTGAATCTGAGCCGTAATAACAATCTGTTCTTTTTCAACGACAGCTTCTTTAGCGACAGGCTCTACAACAACTTTCGTCTGTTGAGGTATTTCAATTTCGGTAATTGGTGTCGTATGCGCAGGTGTAACTGGAGTCTCTTGAACAATCGGAGCCGAATCAAATGCAAGCACTGTCGATTGTGAGACCTCATCAACCACTTGATCTCGCCATAAGTTCGGTGCAGTATTTTTTTGACATACCACTTCTCTAGGAATCCAAACATCGATTCCCAAAGTTGCCAATATGTTTCTCTGCTGCCCGATCATCTTACCTACTCATTCTCTTGACTCACAGTCATTTGCAATGCTGTAACATCGCATAGTCTAGCATAAACCAAGTCGCCCTAAATGACTTCCTTTTGCTCAATCACGTCAATACAAATCCAATTGCATCATTAGGAATACATTTCTCGTTAGTTTAGGCAAATATTCAATAACAATAGGCAAGTTTTCATTCGTCGACTTTTAGACAATATTTCATCATTTTGTCGCTTTTACTTTTTATTACTGTTGTATCGAATGCTCAAATGAAAAGGTTGACGCTCTCTATGCTTATTCTTTTTGCTATCGCTGTCGTTCTGCTCATTGCTGGCAGTGCCATGTATGCCCAACAACCCCTATTTGGTAAAATCCCTTCGGGTCAACGCCTACAATTAATCGAGAATTCTCCCAATTATCGACAAGGCCAATTCCGTAATCTCATCGAAAAATCAGGCATGAGTGAAGGCTCAAATATTGCGGTAGAACTCTACAAAACCTTTATCAAAACCATTCCGCATCGTAACCCCATCGATCCAATCCCTTCCATTAAAACCAATCTCCTCGCCCTAGACCCTAAACAAGATGTCATTATTTGGTTTGGTCACTCATCGGTCTTTATGCAACTGCATGGTAAAACCTTCTTGATCGACCCTGTCATGAGTGGCAAAGCTTCCCCTTTCCCGTGGGGCACCCGTGCTTATAAAGGGACAGATATTTATAAGGTTGAAGATTTACCCGACATTGATTATTTGCTGATTTCACATGACCACTATGATCATCTGGATTACGAAACCACGCTTAAACTTAAAGACAAAGTCAAATACGTGATTACAGGCTTAGGTGTTGGTGAACATTTTGAATATTGGGGTTATCCCAAAGAGAAACTGATTGAAAGAGACTGGGGTGACAGAATCGAGTTTGATGATGGGATCACCATTATCACTGAAACTACCCATCATGACTCTCGCCGCGCTTTAGATGGCGGTAAAAACCTTTGGGTTTCCTTTGTGATTCAGTCCCCACATAAAAAGATTTTCTATACAGGTGATGGTGGCTATGGCAAACACTTTGTCGAGATTGGACAGAAATACGGTCCTTTTGATTGGGCCTTGATGGAAAATGGTCAATATGATGCTGCTTGGCGTTCAGTGCATTGCCATCCAGATGAAGTGGCTCAGGCCACGGAGGAATTGAAGGCACGTAATATGATTCCCGTACATCATTCAAAATTCAGTTTGGCTAAACATGCTTGGTACGAGCCAATTACCCGTATTGTCGAATATTCACAAAGCAGGAAATATCGTCTTGCTACACCAATGATTGGTGAATTAGTAGAGCTAGATAATGATCGCCAATCCTTTAAACAATGGTGGAAGAATATCCGTTAATTAAACAATCCCTTTCGATTAAGAGCCTCATTCACATATGGGGCTTTTTATTGAGCGCATTGACAGAATGAAAAATAAAGCTGATCAAATTAGGCAAACAACTGAGCATTTCAGGTCAATCCGTTTCGTATTTTTAGGCTTAAATAGAATCATCAAAGATCAAGAAAATGACATCCACATGCCTTTTCTTAAATGATGAATCTTAAACAAAGGTCGTTAAAAATGAAAAATATATTAGTACTTGGTGCATCAGGTCAAATTGCTCAATGGGCCATCGAGATGTTGGCAAATGAACCTAACCTGACCCAAACATTATTGGTGCGTGATGCAAAGAAATTAGGAACTGATTTGCCAGCCAATGCAAAAGTTGTCGAAGCTGATGTTTTGAATCTCGAGCAATTAAAGCAGGCTGTACAAGGGCAAGACATTGTTTACGCCAACCTTGCTGGTGAATTAGAACAACAAACACAAAATATTATTTCAGCCATGCACAGTGCAGGTGTTCAGCGCATTATTTTGATTAATTCCTTAGGCATCTATGATGAAGTCAAAGGTAAATTTGGTGAATGGAATCAGAATGAAATTGGCAAATACCTTGGCCCATATCGTAAAGCAGCCGATTTATTAGAAGCCTCTGATCTGGATTACAGTATTTTGCGTGCGGCTTGGCTCATGGATGAAGATGAAATTGATTATGAAACCACTGCGCGTAATGAAGACTTTAAAGGCACGGTTGTTTCACGTAAAAGTGTCGCAGCCTTAGTGGTCAAAATCATACAAACACCAAGCTTTGCCTCACGGGATAACTTAGGTGTGAACAAGCCCAATACAGATGCAAATCGCCCCTATTTTATGTAAATATGAAAAAATCGGACAATCAGGCACCTGATTGTCCGACTCTACCAATGTCGGCAGTAAGGGGTCTCAGATTGTTAAATGGCAATCTGTTGTACTTTTAGGTGCGCCTGTTTTAACGCATCAACTTTTAAAGCAGACATGTCTAAACCTTCTGCATATACAAACTTAACGTCATGAATGCCCATCAATCCTAAAACAGACTGAAGATAAGGCGTTACTGCATCTGTGACCTGCCCAAGATGAATACCGCCACGGCTGCTCATTACGATTGCCTTTACGCCTTCAACTAAGCCTTGTGGATAGGTTTCGGTATATCGAAAGGTATGACGAGCACGTGCCACCAAATCGAACCAGTTCTTCAACTGTGTTGGCACATTCAGGTTGTACATTGGTGCACCAATCAGTAATAAATCTGTTGCTTTAAGCTCTGCAATCAATTCATCTGATAACTGAATAATTTTTTGAATCGGTGCTGAAACATGCTCTGCACCACGCAGTGCATGGAAAATTTCCGCATCCAATACAGGCAAGTTAAGTGTTGTTAAATCACGGATGATTACCTCATCCTGTATGCCTTTTTCAGCACGTTGTTTTAAAAATACATCGATCAAACGGCTGGTCTGTGATTGATCACCCATAATGCTTGATTTCAACACCAACACTTTCGCCATGTTTGTTCTCCATATCTTGATGGAGACATGTTACTACTACAACTAAATCACCAGTAGTGATAATATTTCTATTTATTGATTCCCAAATATCTACAATCATGCAAACTGAACTCAGTACAATTTCAATATTTGTGACAGTGGTCGAGGCAGGTAGCTTTAGTAATGCCGCAGAGCAATTGCATCTAACCCGCTCGGCGGTCAGTAAAAGTATTGCGCGTTTAGAGCAACGTTTAGGTGTGACTTTATTTAAACGCACCACCCGAACCCTCAGCTTAACGGCGGAAGGTACGCTGTTTTATGAACACAGTCAGCGTGCTATTGCTGAAATCCATAGTGCAGAGAGCTTATTAGAGCAAGGTAAAATCAGTGCAACCGGCTTATTAAGAATTTCGGCACCTGTTCTGTTTGGTCAACTCTATATCGCCCCACTAATGGTAGAACTCGCACAGCAACATGCTGATTTGCAGGTGGAACTTTCATTTAATGATCGAACTGTCGATTTGGTCGAAGATGGTTTTGATTTAGCCATTCGTATTGGTGCTTTACCAGATAACCATCATTTGATTGCGAGAAAGCTAGGCGATCATCGGATGCTGCTCTGTGCCACCCCTGAATATCTCCAGAAATCAGGTCCAGTAAATCACTTAGATGATCTACTACAACACACCACGATTGCCTTTCCCTCATCAGGGCATTTGCCAAAATGGCAACTACAAGATGAAAACAAGCAGCTTTACGCGATCAAGCCCAAAGCAAAATTGATGTTAAATGATATGCAGGCAATTAAAAATACGGTGTTGTCACATCATGGCATTGCATGGCTTCCCGATTGGCTGATTCACAAAGAACTGCATGATGGCAGTTTAGTTCAGGTCTTGGCAGAGTTTTCCAGTGTCGATTTCCCTATTCATGTTGTTTGGCCAAGTTTGTCTTATATGCCATTAAAAACACGTTTGGCGATTGATCGACTCATTCAGCACTTACCACCAGCTCTATCAAGCAATCGAAATATCCCCTAAGAAAAAAGAAAGGCTAAATTCCTTTAGCCTTTGCTTCATATCAATACCGAGATCTCTTTCTTCTTACAATAAAGCAACCTGTGGAAAAATTGCATCTTTGAGTTCAAACTCATTCTCAGCATTAACCATACCTACGGTTTTATCACTTAAATAAAGCTGATAAGCGCTTTCAGCAAGCTGTTCAGCCGTCATCAACACTGCACCGTTATACAATTCATTGATATCGATCCCACTACCATCTGCGGCAACATTATGAAACTCACTTTGCGTTCCAGCAGGGGCAAGCACTTTTGCTCGCATATTTTTACCCTGCGTCCGCAAGCTAAAATCAAGACCTTCAGTAAATGATGAAACATAGAATTTTGTCGCACAGTATGGAACTGCAACATCAACCTCAGCGTATCCTCCTACAGTTGACACATTGATTAATACCGCATCTTCATCCACATAGTCTTTGACATAACGTAATGATAAATCAGTGAGTGCGCTGACATTTAAGTCAATCATCTTCATGACTTTGCTTAAATCTGCGTTCCAAGCTAAGTCATAGTCACCAAAGCCTGCATTATTAATCAGTACATCAATTTTATGATGCTTGACTGTGTCATATAACACAGCCGTTTGCCCTGATACGGCTAAATCAAAGATCTGATTTTCTACTTGAATTGAATAACGGTTTTCTAAATCTTGCTTAATTTGCTCTAAAGCTTCACTGCGACGTGCAACTAAGATCAAATTGAAACCTTGTTGAGCGAATTGATAAGCAAGTGCTTTACCAATACCCGCACTTGCACCTGTAATTAAAGCTGTTTTCATTTTAAGTCTTACCTATTGAATTAATAATCAGTACTTCGAGTTAAAGCTTCATGCTGCTTAATTTCATCTAAATGAGACGTCAAGGTTGGCATCACATAGTCAATCGCATCATTGCCAATCAATAGCTGTTTCGGTGGATTGTCCATTGCAGCCACTTGCATCACCACTTGCGCCAATTTGGCAGGACTGCCCTGTTGCTGTCCATCTGCAGCCGACATCAAGGCCTTGGTATTACCCAATGCTTCGTAATCTTTATGTAGCTGCGTCCCATATTGTGTTGAACTTTCACTTAAAAACTCAGTACGGAAAAAGCCTGGCTCAATCGTAGTAACCTTAATTCCAAATGGTGCAACCTCATCTAATAAAGCCAAACTAATCGCTTCGACTGCAAATTTTGAAGCTGAATAAAACACCGCATTGGCAACGGCTTTTACTCCAGCAATTGAAGATGTATTGATGATATGACCTGAACGTTGCTGACGCATAATCGGCAATACCGCACGGAGTACGTTAGATGTGCCAAAGACATTGGTGGCAAATTGCTGTTCAATTTGTGCTGCGGTCACCTCTTCAAAACGTCCGAGCAATGGATAACCAGCATTATTAACTAGAACATCAATCTGTCCAAAACGCTTTAGTCCAATCTCTACAGCGGTTTTAACCTGCTGTTCATCACGAATATCAAGCTCCACCAACTCAATCTGATCGCTAGGAAAATTTGAATAAAGTGCCTTAAGTTTGCTTAAACTTCTCCCTGTCGCAATCACCGAGTCCCCTTGCTGAATCGCTGCTTTAACAATTTCAACACCCATTCCGCGTGTTGTACCTGTCACAAACCAAATACGTTTCATTGTGCTACTCCCACATCTTGAAAAAAAAAAACAGGCCACTTTAAAGTGACCTGTTGAGTTACTTTAAGGACGGTGTGATTAAAGTTTTGTGCTAAAGAATGGAACCAATTGAGCGACCGCTTCATCAACAAAATTTAGTTTGTCGTAGAGAGACATATGGTTGGCCCCGACTACTACATAAAGTTGTTTATCCGTACTCGCTGCACGATTAATCAAGTCCTCACTCATCCATTTACTACCTGCTACACTGCCTGCAATGGCCAATAAAGGTTGAGTAAAAAATGCTTCAGCTTTGTTATAGGCATCATAAGTAATGATTTGAGTTAAACTGCGTGCAGTAGCAAAACCCGGTGCATTTGGATGTTCCGCACGTGGGGTATGGTAATACTCCCATGCTTCACGCAATTCTTCATTTGGTGCATCTTCTTCTCGCAATGGCGCAAGCGGAATTGTTGCAATCTCAGCGCCACTAGCATCTGAGGTGCGGGCATCGGTACCTGCTTGGATATAAGGGATCGCATCTGCATCTTTGACATTGTTCTCCCAGCCATTACGGAACATTTGACCAATGTTAACTGCACTGACCATACCGACAGCTTTGATACGGCGATCATTAATGGCGGCATTTGCGGTATAACCTGCACCTGCACAAATCCCCATCGCACCAATACGGTTATTGTCGACATAAGGCAGTGTTGTTAAATAATCAATCACAGCACTGACATCTTCAGTGCGAACATACGGGTTTTCTAACTGACGAGGCAAACCTGTACTCGCACCTTGATAAGAAGCATCGTAGGCAATCGTGATAAAGCCATGTTCAGCTAACTTACGCGCATATAACCCAGCCGTTTGCTCTTTAACACCACCGCCTGGATGGCTCACCACCACTGCAGGGTAAGTTTTACTTTCATCAAAACCTTCAGGGAAGTTGATTACTGCTGCAAGGGTAATCCCTTGACCATTATGATTTTGGATACTGATTTCTTTTGACATTTTCATATTCCTCTATTGAGATTTTTTGTGTTTCAAATTTAAAGATGTGCTTTAAAAAATGGGATTACTTTTGCCAGTGCTTTAGCAACAGGCTCTGGTTGATCGTACAATTCGTAATGCGAGGTATTTTCTAATACCAATAATTCTTTATGTTTCGATGCTGCACGACGTACAATTTCATGACCATCACGATAAGCACCGAATGCTCCTGGCTTATCACCGATGACGACTAAGATCGGTTGTGTTAATAGAACTTCAGCCAAGTGAAATGCATCCCAACCCAAAGCCACACTCATGCGGGAGAATAAGGCACTGGTTGCGCCATTCGGTTGCTGACCACGCGCAGTTTTGTAGTATTCCGTCGCTTCGAGTGGATCAATATCGGTAATTCCCGCTTTTTTACCTTCTTCTACAGATGGTGGCAGTAAATCATTCACTAACAATGCTGCACCACGAGCTTCGGCAGTACGTTGTTGTGCGATGGCCTCAAGCCCTTCAATTAAAGCCTCACCTGTTCCACCATAACCTTCACGGGTCATACGACCAAAGTTCACGCCAGTGATTGAAGTCACGGCTTTAATCCGTTTCTCGGTCATCGCTGTGTTGAGTACATAAGCGCCTCCACCACAGACACCTAAAGCACCAATACGATTTTCATCGACAAAATCCTGAGTAACCAAATAATCGACGGCATAACGAATATCTTCAACACGGTGATATGGATTTTCGATAAAACGTGGTTCACCACCACTTTCACCTTGGAATGATGCATCAATGACCAGTACCACAAAGCCTGCATCCGCTAAGGCTTGACCATAAATATTGCCAGAAGTTTGTTCTTTACAACTTCCAATTGGATGAACACTGACAATGGCAGGATATTTTTTGCTTTTATCAAAATCATTTGGGAACAGGATATTGGCTGCCGATTCCCATGCTAGGTTTTTATATTTCACAGTTTGCATATTGAGTACCTCACTCGTGAATTATGCGTAACGACAATCCGTTTCAGCTTGGATTTCTATCTTTCTATGTACTCAGTATAGGAGGATCGACTGTGATTGAATTGCCTATTCCAACAGGAATTTTGCCTATTTTGTTTATTCATACTTATTAAAATTTAATAATATTTTTCAATTATATATAAAATAAAAAGCCTATCTCCCCATAAGGAATTAGGCTAAATCTTTATAAAAGATAAAACATTTAAATGAGTTGTAATTCTTGAATATCACGTTGTGGTGCTGTACCAAATAAACGTGAGTATTCACGGCTAAATTGTGATGCACTTTCATAACCAACCAAGCCCGCGGCATGCCCGACATCAAAGTGTTGATTCAGCATTAAATGTCGAGCCTCCTGTAAACGAAGTTGCTTTTGGTACTGCAACGGGCTCATACCCGTAATTTCACGGAAATGCTGCCTAAAGGTTGAGGGGCTCATATAAACCTGCTCAGCCAAGTCATCCATACGAATCGCCTGAACGAAATTGTGCTTTAACCAAGCGACAGCCTTCGCAATTTTTTGACTGACTGAACCTGTTTTAATCAATTGACGCAGATATACCCCATTCGGCCCAGTCAATAAACGAATCATGATCTCTTGTTGCAAGATTGGCGCAAGCTGTGGCAATAACACGGGTTCATCCAGTAAATTTACCAAGCGGCTAATTGCTTCAAGCAGTGTGTAATCCATCGTTTGAATACCAAATGAGGGCTGAACTTTTTCTTTCAAATGAATCTGCCCCATCTCAGCAACCATGGCAGTAATCATCGGCACATCAAGTAACAACATCAAACCTAAAAAAGGCTGGTGGTGACTAGTTTGGCGTGTATGGCTAATCACAGGAATATCGATTGTGGTCAACATGGATTGACCTGCGCTATAGGTCAAAATCTGATCCCCAATCATAATCTGCTTTTCACCCTGTAATACAATCCCCAGCCCCAAGTTATAAATACAATGTGTCGCACTGGTAGCTGAACGGCGATGTAAAGATAAGGCAGGAATCGCTGTTTGATGATCGCCATCAGTTTGAATCAGACGATTTACGCTATTTGATAATAAAGCGATTACATCATGGCTGTTTTCTGCAATCATCGTCTGATCCTCTCGAGTGGCTTAAATCGTTTCAGTACTGCGAATGTTGAACCAACCTTCTCTGACCTGTATTTCCTGCCAGAGATGCTCAGGAATACTCAATTCAGGAACATCAGCAGGATTTAGTTCAAGGGCAATCTCATAGAATTGTCCAAGCTGTGCCAACGCGACCCAGTTCGGATTCATCACCAAGGCTTTACCAATGGCAATCAGCGGTAACCCGAGACCTAAAGCTTGTTCAGCCTGTTGAGGTGTGCGTAACAAACCTGCAGCAATCACAGGAATTCGATCTGCCACCCGTTTTAATACATGTTGAATACTAAGTTGTTGCTGAAGATCATGTTTAGGCACTGAATGCAGCACATCTGCTAAAGACACATGTAAATAGTCAATCTCAGTTGCAATTAACTGATCAATCAGCTCCAGACTGTCTGCAATAGACAAACCATTGTCTTCATACTCTTCAACAGAAATGCGATAACCCAATGCAAAAGGACCTTGCGCATGTTGTTGAATAACACGCTGCACTTCCGCGACCACAGCTAACGGAAATGCCATTCGTTTTTCGAGTGAACCGCCCCATGCATCATCACGTTGGTTATATAAAGGTGAAAAAAAGTTTTGAATGATAAAGCCATGTGCACCATGCAACTCAACCCCATCAAATCCAGCTTCAATCGCTCGACGTGTTGCTTCACCAAAATCATCAATCAACTGCAGAACTTCATCATAAGATAATGCTCGACTGGAAAGTTGTTCAGTTTTAAACGGACCCGCAGTAATTGCCAAGCTACTTGCACTGACAACATCTGCATCAGCAATCAAGTTTGGAATCGCTTTGATACCTGCATGAAAAATTTGTAGGATTGCAGGTGCTCCGCCACTTTTAGCTGCTTGAGCCAATTGGGTCAGACTCGGTATAAAGCGATCATCAAAGCCAGCAAACTCGCGAGTAAAGCCAATCCCATTTTCTTGTACATGGGTACAACCTGTGATCACCAAACCGACATCGTTCACACGCTTACGCATGTACTCAAGTTCCTGAGCTGAAATCGTACCGTCTTCATTTGCTGACCAAGTTGTCATTGGTGCCATAACGATTCGATTGCGTAAGTTCAAATCTGGAGTTAATTGAAAAGACTGGAATAATTTAGGATTCACTGAACACACCATGATTCACCTCCAACAGGAGATTTTGCAAAAATAGAAAGTTGATCAGTCACCTGACCAACTCAAAACACCGTTTTTTGAACAACAAGCCAGAATTAAAGATTGGCTTGATAGAATGGAATTAACTTATCTAAAGCAATTTTGACTGGCTCGGCTTTGTCATATAGATCGTAATGAGACCAACCTTCGACAACCACCAATTCTTTATTTTTTGATGCAGCGCGATTGATGATTTCAAAACCATCACGATAGGCACCGAAACCACCAGGCTTACTCCCCACAATAATCATCAAGGGTTGCGTTAATAAGATTTCTGCCAAGTGGAAAGCATCCCAACCCACAGCAACTGCATTGTGAGAGAACACCGTTTTATTGACGCCATTCGGCTTTTCGCCTCGTGCTGTACGGTAATATTCGGTTGCTTCTAATGGATCGATATCGGCATGATCGGCTTTTGCTGCTTCTACCGTTGGATATAGACCTTGATCAACCCGAAGTGCTGCGCCTCTTGCTTCAGCTGTTCTTTGAGCTGCAATGGCTTCTAAGAATGCAATCGGATTACCGCCACTGGCTTCACGCATGACCCGTCCATAGTTCGCACCTGTAATGGTTCCTACAGCTTTAATACGGCGTTCAGTCATGGCTGCGTTGATCGAGTAACCGCCACCACCACAGATGCCCAAGACGCCAATTCGATTTTCATCGACATAATCCAGTGTAACTAGATAATCGACAACAACACGAAAATCTTCAACACGAAGTGAAGGATCTTCAATATAACGTGGCTCTCCTCCACTTTCGCCTTGGAAACTAGCATCAAATGCAATCACTACAAAACCCGCTTTAGCAAGTGCTTCACCATATACATTGCCTGAGGTCTGTTCTTTGCAACTACCAATCGGATGTGCACTAATAATGGTTGGATATTTTTTAGTTTGATCAAATTCGGGTGGAAAATATAAATCTGCGGCAATATCCCAATAGGTATTTTTGATTTTAACTGCTTCCATTTCTTCACCTCTTGAATGTAGGAAAGAGTAAGCAAAGATCTCTTTGCTGATAACATCAGTTTAGAGACTCGCTGCAAATCAAAGTTGCCTATTTTTAAAAATAGTTTGCCTATTCTGAGGTTTTATTGTTGTAAATCTCGGCTAGGCGTACTGCCAAATAATCGTGAATATTCTCGAGTAAATTGCGACTGACTCTCATAACCAACCGAATCAGAAATCTGCTGCATATTCATTGCTTGGGATAAAATCAGCTTTCTGGCCTCTTGTAAGCGCAACTGTTTTTGATACTGCAGCGGAGTCATGCCCGTGATTTGTTTGAAGTGATTTGTTAATGTCGCGGCACTCATATTGACCTGTTCAAAGGCATCTTGTATGCAATTTTCCTGAAGAAAATGATGTCTCAACCATTGAATCAAGGTAAAAATATTTTTATCCGAGACACTTGCCTTGACTAAATTACGCAAATAAACACCGTGTTGTCCGACCAGTAAACGAAGAATAATTTCTTGCTTGATGATCGGTGCCAGTTGCTCAATCATTGTGGGTTCTTCGATCAAATCCACCAAACGAGTCAATGTATTCACCAGAGCGCTATCGAGATACTCAATTGAAAATGCAGGCAGATTTTTTAGCTTAATCTTGTCATCTAATGCCTGTACCGTTTCAATAATCAAGTTCAAGTCGAGTGACAGCATCATTCCGAGAAAAGGTTCTTGATAAGATGCCTGTGTCACTCGACTAATGGCGGGCAAATCAATGGTGGTTAGCATGCTTTGACCAGCACCATAGCGATATACTTTATCCCGAATAAGGACCTCTTTTTGTCCTTGTAAAACAATGCCTAGACCAAGTCCATAAATGCAATGAATAGACTGTTTGGCTGTACGTCGATGTAAAGAAAAACCTGAGATTTCAGTTGAGAAGTCATCAGCATGGATAAGCCCATCAACTTTATCAGCTAATATTTTAACCAAATCTTTTGTTTGATCTGATGCATACATAACTCAACCTATCTAATCCCACATCGGCCTTCATACAGAAGAACACTGTTATAAACCTTGCCGCATACGTTGGATATCGCGTTGCGGAGACTCACCAAATAAACGGCTATATTCACGGCTAAACTGAGATGCACTTTCATAACCGACCAAACCAGCTGCTCGCCCTGCATCAACATTTTGGTTAAACATCAAATGTCGAGCTTCCTGTAAACGTAACTGCTTTTGGTATTGCAATGGACTCATCCCCGTTACAGCACGGAAATGCTGCCTAAATGTCGATGGACTCATAAATGCTTGATTGGCTAGATCGTCCATACGCATTGGCTGCACATAATTATGCTTTAACCAATTCACCACTTGGTGGATCTTTTGATTGGCCGAACCCGATTTCACCAGCTGACGTAAATATGTGCCATGCGGACCATTTAGCACACGGACAATAATTTCTTTCTGAATCAAAGGCACAAGATGAGGCAACATCAGCGGTTCATCTAATACCTTGATCAGCCTTAAAAAAGCATCAATCAAGGGTGTATCAACAGCTTCCACCGTAAAAGAATGATGTGTAACTTCTGCAACAGCGCTGTTTTGTGTAGGCATTTCTGCCACAACCTGATTCACCATTTGTAAATCAAGCAATAATAGAACCGCTAAAAATGGTTTTTGTGGCGAAGCTTGCACGATATGCGAGGTGACAGGCAAATCGATGGTGGTCAACATACTTTGCCCTTCAAAGCATTGATAGACTTGATCACCAATTACAACTTGTTTTTGTCCCTGCAAAATAATGCCAATTCCCAAGTTATAAATACAATGCGTACTGTCAGTCGGATGCATTCGACTGTGAAACGAAAGTTGAGGAATCACAGAAATGTGATCACCAGATTGCTCAGCAAAATGCGAAACTGCCTGAGTCAACTGATCCATATTTACATTTCTTTCAACAGAGGTCGCCATAGCAAATTTATTTATCCAGATAAAGTTTAAAAAATAGAAGCAATTCATTGATAATAAAACATTAATCTATAGGGTCAAATACACTTTTCTCTTCAATAAAATGCGCTGACTCAAGATTTATCATGCAGCTAAAAATGAGTAAATAAGGGTTTAGTAATGATTAGCAGTAAATAGCCAGCTTATCCGATCTTTAAAACTTGATCCCAATTAGTCAAATAACTCGGTGATTTATGATTTTGCGTCATACGCCATGCCCGCCCATGAGGGGTGATTAAACGCCCCAACGTCATCGTGTCTCGTCCGAACTTTTCATTAATGCTATCAAAAGCCACTGAAAGATTTCTTCGAGCAATCAGTTCATCGGTATCGTGAAATAAATCAACAGCATGACTATGTTGCGGAATGATGTCTAACAGGATCACTTCCGCTTTTTTATAACGATGCCCAGCTTGAAAAATGCGATCAAGCCCCTGCTGTACCGCTTTGATAATCTCTAAACGATCATCACTGTAGTCAGGCAAATACACGACTGTATAAGGTCGATAATACTGATCTTTATTAAAACGGTTAGTACGAATACTTACCCCAACCGCCTTACATAATAGTTTCTGAAGGCGTAAGCGTTCTATGGCACGTAAACTAAATTCAGTCAGTGCGCCACTTAAATCACTTTTCTCTTGAATCGGCTGTCCAAATGAACGGCTACTCAACACCTGTTGACGATCCGTCACGACATCCTCAAGTTCTAAGCAAGCCATACCTTGTAATTCTTTGACTGTATTTTCCATCAGCACTGAAAAATACTTTCCCATCATTTTCGCATCTGCTTGCAGCAAATCCATCACAGAGTAGACATTCATTTTTTCCAAGCGTTGTCGAATCTTACGACCCACACCCCACACTTCCCCCACAGGCATATGCTGCAACAAATCTTCAATCACGCAAGGATCTTCAGCAACGATATTACAGACACTATTAAAACAGGCATGCGTTTTGGCGAGATTATTGGCGAGTTTTGCTTGAGTTTTGGAATAACCAATCCCGATACAGCACGGCAAGCCTAACCAGTTTTTGACGGTATCTAAAATCTGATGAGCGTACGCAGTCAGGTCATAACTTTGTTGATAGGCAGTTAACTCTAGAAAGCATTCATCAATCGAATACACTTCCTGCTCACATGGATCGACAAAGCTGCCCAATATATTCATGAAACGGCGCGACATTTCCGCATACAAGGCATAATTACTTGAAAAAACCTCAACCTGATGCTGCCGAATAATCTCGTCAATCTGAAAAAAAGGCACCGCCATCCGAATACCAAGCTGTTTCGCCTCATAAGAACGAGAAACCACACAACCATCGTTATTGGACAGGACCACCACAGGACGATTTTCCAGCTTTGGATTGAACACGCGCTCACAACTGACATAACAGTTATTCACGTCAATCAAAGCAAAAATACGTTGTGGCAGACTCATGGACTTATCTCATCGGTTTCAGGTTATAGGTCACAACACCCCAGATCAGTAACTCTTGTCCCTCGCTAATATAAATATTCTGGTAGTCAGGATTCTCTGCTTTTAACCACACTTTAGGCGGGCTGAAATGATGATCAACCATTAATCGCTTCACGGTAAAATCATTGTCAATCAAGGCAATCACTATATCCCCGGATTTGGCAGGAAGACTACGGTCCACCACCAAAGGATCATCGATATCAATGCCCGCATCTAACATCGAAAGTGAATTTGCTTTCACAATGAAAGTAGAATTTTCGTTACGAATTAAAAACTCATTTAAATCTAAAGCTTGTTCAACATGGTCTTGGGCAGGCGACGGAAAACCAGCGGCAACACGTTCCGTTGCCAATGGAATGTGATAAAGTCGATCATTCTTAGCTTGGACATTTTGTATTTTCATTGATGTCGTCAAATCAGTTTGAGTACCCGTTTTGACATTATTCAGTAACCAATTTTTGATGAAATCAACTTGAGATTCGGGAACACGAATGACTTTGGTCGGCTCACTGAATTGTGCCTTCCGCCCAGCATTGCTTCTTGCCCCCCCATGTTCAAATTCAGTTTTTTTGGACATAATTTCCCCCTACCCAAGCTTAAAATACTTTCAATTAATTTAACTTGAAAAAGTTACAAATTCAAGTTGACGTACAATTAATTTTGCATAACAATAAATCTATAGATCAGATTTTAGCTTGTTTAACTTAGACAAGGATGTAAGACAAACTAAAATTATTGTTTTAAATGAATGACTTATTTTATTTTTACTCAGTTCAAAAATGTTAAGCCATTGATCTAATTCATTAATCTATTTGATCTCTCAGCAGTTAGGTTTTATTCAAAATATTTTTGATGTGGAGACATGAAAAATGAACAATCGACGTGATGCTATTCTTGGTTATGCTGACGAACAACATGCTTTCTTTATTCGCCTGATCGAGAACAATACTGTGTTAGGTGATAGCTACGGACTATTTTGTGACAACCAAAATAGTGAAGCCGCAGAAAGTATTATGACCACACTTTTTTTAAAGAAATCTTTTTGGCTCAATGGTTCTGAATTTAATGATATTGTTAAAGGGCTTAATCCAATTAATTAATCGAACCGAGACAAAAGAACATATAATTTTGATCGATAAAAGAGCTTAAGTGACATTTAAATTGTAAGCTCTTTATTTTTTCTCATAGACCTCATTTGGTTTTACATCATGTGCCCTCTCTCAAATAAAAACCCACTTATTGGATTGAACATAAGTGGGTTTTTACATAGTTTAAAAACAGGGCTAAATTCAGATAAATCTTTTGTCATTCACTGGCGCAACCAATTTATAGATTTTTCCATCGATATCACTTTCAAACAATAAGTCGATATTTGGAAAAATGATATTTCCTTCTACTTCAATATGTTCAACCCGTTTAAAAAAAGGAATATCATGGTCTTCTAAATCATTCAGCTGTGCAACGACAACAGATTCGTTTTCTTCTTGGTCCTTGACGATGACTGTAATCTTATCCATAACAGTTCTCCCAATAATATTGTTCATAGCACTATGGGAATTTTTTTTAACCTTGTCGACTAAATGGTTGTAACAAGAGTTATAAGTATTAGACTTTTATTAATTCATTAGTTAAGTACTTGAAATTATCCTCAAATAAATAAATTCCATTAATATTTATTTAACTAAACAGTTACAGTGAAGTAGAAAACGTTTCAAAATGCTTCACTGCATTCCCTCTCAATATAGCGATATCCCACACTAAAGTAAGGCAATTTTACTTACTGGTTAACCCATTAGATATTTCGTTCTTATTTTTATCAGTCGATTTTTCAACACTTCTCTCTGCTTCATTTTTTAACTCAAGATATTCTCTTGCATCTTCTCGTTTATGAATCCCCCCTAATTTTAATGCTTGTGTATCCACCTCAGCATCAATATCGGCCTTTTTTGTAGATTGCTTAATAAGAGAATTTTTGTTTTTTTCAGGTGATACATTGCCAAAATGTACTTGTACCGCTGGATCGACATCGCCCCCAAAAGTTTCAACAGAAAAAATAGCTGTTGATGTCATCAAAGTCAGCACCCACCATCGCATGTTTCTCATTCTCAAGTCCTAATTGATTTTTAATTTTAAGGCCAATTTTATCATATCCTCTTTGCTTTCATGCTTTAAAACAGCTTTGCAAAGCTTCAAATTGCTTATATTTATACAATAATTCATCGAGCTACCCTATATGAAAACGACATATGAATATCAACAAATGAATCATATCTCTTCAGCGCAACATTTAGGTGGAAGCAACAACCAAGCTATCGATAAAATAAAGCCCTAAATTCAAAATGATAGCAAATTGAATGAAATAGCGTTCTTTTATAATTTTTGCAAAATAGTTTACTTGATCTAAATCTTTTTTATCGGCGTAAACGATCCCAACTTTTAGATTGATATCAAAATCATTGACGGGGACAACCTCCAGATTAGAGTTCTTCTCAGAATACTTATCAAAAAAAGGTTTAGGAAATATCCCCAATCCATCACCATTTACAACACTATTTAATTGAGCCTCTATCCCGAAAACCTCCTTATTTGCATAAAAAACTGAGCCTTTTTCATTGAGTTTTTTATTTAGGCTTTCTCTAAAACAGCAACCTTCTGGATGTACTACCCAACCCTTTTTACTACACCGTTCTAAAGTTCTGTATTCTTTAACACCATTCTTTAGCGCAACAACAACCAAAGGTAAAGTTCCAATATTTTTGAAAAACAAATGTTCCGAGAGATGAAGATTGGAAGGAATCATGACAATAGCAAGTGCCAGCTCTCTACCATCCACCTGATGAATAAGGCTTCGCCCCCATCCACTTTGCATTTCAATTTCAGTCGAATAATGATCAAACTTATATCGATCATCGATATATTCATATAAGTCATCTACCAAGGTATTCGGAAGTCCTATTTTTATTTTTTCTAGTAATGATCCCTTTTTTTGTTGATGAAAATTTTCCAACTGCTCCAACTGTTCAAGAATATGACGTCCTTTGAAATATACTTGTTCACCAAAATGCGTTAATTGCAAAGGTCTACTTTTACGGTTGAACAGTTTACCCTTCAATTTTTGTTCAATATTATTGATCCGCTTCGTTACAGTTGACTGGTCAATACCTAGCTTTTCTGAGGTTACTGTTAAAGATGAATTCTCAACAGCGTATATAAAAATTTTTAAATCTCTAATATCTAACACTTTCACACTCATTTATATTTTATTTAAATACATTTCAAATAGATTTACGCTTTGCTTATCTAGAAAAAGGCTGCCTCTGATGTCATGCACCAGAGCTGTATTGAGTGATCTCCTAAGAATAAAATTTCAGTTTTGTTGGCTTATGATTGTTACCAGTTGCCTCTACGGTGGTTACTCACCCAACGGTACATGCCCTGAATATTTGGTATTTTCATTGTGCTAAAAGCAATCCACGTTTGAACTTGAGGGCTGAATTTTACGTTACGGTAGAGTTGATCCCATGACTGCCCGGCCCGAACCAAGTCCAACACTTGCTGATGTAAGTCTACGAGATAGTTGCGTAACGCAATCTGATCCTCACGAGTTGCAGGCGTATAGTGTCCAACATCAATAATATCGACATCCTGATTAATGACCCAATTTAAAGTATCAATCCAGCCAGTGTAATAAAAGTCGAGGAAATCGTTATAAGGCATGCTTTTACTTTCACAAACATCCGTACATTGCAGTGCCTTATATTTAGGGAACAGTACCATGACCATGCTATCCGAATGGCTTGGTGCAACGTAGTGTAATAAAACCTCTTCACCTCCCAAGGTAATTTTCATATCCTGATCAAAAACACGGTCTGGCAATGCAGTTGCTAATTTTTCCCCGACAATCGGTTCAATACTGCGTTGGTTGGCAACAATCGTTGCGCCATCTGCTTTAAAAACTTGCCCACCACTAATATGATCCGCGTGAGCATGGGTATAAACCACATACTTTACAGGGACACCGAAACGTTTTTTGATTTCATCTTTCAACCATACAGATGTACATGTCATTGCAGGATCAATCACCAAAGCACCTTCTTTAGTGATCAATACTAAACCACTGTGTACCGCTAAGCCTGCCCCTGTGGTATGCCGATAAAGATTTCCTTTCACTTGGGTTAAATCTCTCGGATTATCAGGACAAGCCGCTGCAGTAAAATCTGTTAAAACTGGACGATTCTGATAGATTGATTGATCGACAGAATAGCCATTATCTTTCGCAAAAATGGTACTGATCGGTAACGACAGCAATAATGCTACAAAAATTTTATTGCTTAGAACCAACCTAATCCTTTGATTTTTCATTGTACTCATATCAGAAACCTACATTGCGACATTTAAGATAAATCTAGCAAGTTAAGCCCCCTGACAAAACTCACAGAATTCACAATATACTGTCCTAAAATTAGCAACAATAAAGGGTAAAGACTGCGTGCAAAAACTTGATGATCTCTTATTATTTACTGAGGTTGTAGAACATGCTGGTTTTTCTGCCGCAGCAAGAAATCTAGGCATACAGCGTTCTAAGCTCAGTCGGCATATTGCTGAACTTGAAAATAGGATTGGAGTACGTTTATTTCATAGAAATACAAGGAATGTAGTACTAACCCCTGCAGGCGAAGAAGTCTACATCCATGCAAAAGCATTGAAACAGGCAGCGCATAATGCATTTGCTGTGGCAACAGACCTTGCTGGAGACCCCAAAGGTGTATTGCGTATCGGCTGTTCTTCAACATTGGCACAAGAAGCTCTGATGCCAATCCTCGCGTTATTTATGAGTGAATATCCTAAAATACGAATCATCATCAATACCTCAGATCACAATATTGACTTGATCAGTGCTCAAGTTGATCTCGTTTTTCGGATTTCATCCAAGCCTCTCGATGACTCCAGTTTAATTATACGTCCAATCTGTGATTTACCGATGGTATTGGTGGCCAGCCAAAATTACATGGAGGACAAACTACCAATCAAACATCCAAATGAGCTTAAGGCTTTAAACTTCATAGCGCTTAGTACTCAAAAAAATACTGTTTGCAAAGAATTTGTTTATCTTCACAATGAAATACATGCAATACAGCTTGAGCCATATATGAGCTGTGGCAATATGTCGGTGCTAAAATCAGCAGTTAAACAGGATATGGGAGCAGCAATCCTTCCAAAGTATTTATGTATTCATGAATTAAAATCAGGTCAATTTGTAGAAGTATTTGAACCAAATACCCGATGGGAACTTCATCACTCCCTGATTAATGCACTCATCCCCACACGACAAAATATTTTATTGGCAACAAAATTGTTTTTAGATTTTTCGATACCACTATTACGAGAAAAGCTAAATAAAAATTAGAATATTAATCACACATCCATGCATTTTTAATGTTTATAAAAAGAACAAAAACATACACCGAACATGTTGTAAATGAATTTAGCAGGTGCACCTATAGGATATACATCATGATCATGTAAATAAAAAATCTCCCCATCATCTAGTATTTTTAGAATCTGATTTTTTCTTTTTAATATAACGCCCTCTCTTATTATTTTAAAAACCTGTTCCTCATAAATTTCAAATAGATAAAAGAACACTATATCACCTTCCTTAAAATCTTTTGGTTCAAATTTCTTATATTTCTTACACTTTTTGCAAATCCAATCTTTCACTTGAAATACCTTAATTATAAGTTTTCAATAATATTTCACTCTTATTATATGGATTTATTTTCATAGTAATTAACAGAAAACTATTAAAAAATTATCATTTAGTGAAAATTTAAATAATTAACTGATTTTAATTCTTATTTTTATTTAAAATTTCTATATTTTCTCAATAAAGCCTTTTGCGGATAAAAAAAATCTTTAGATCCTATGCCTTGGCGATATCCTTGTTTGAGCTTCAATTCAAATTGTTATACTATAACATAACAATAGATATCTTTTTAACATGCACAAACTCATGCAAATATCCTCCCAACGCTTACAAGCAATCGATGCTTTAAGAGGTTTAGTTATCCTGATTATGATGGTAGATCATGTTCGTGAAACTTTTTATCTCCATCATCAAGTACCCGATCCTATGCTGATTGCTGATACCGACAAATCACTATTCTTGAGTCGAGTACTGGCTCATTTGTGCGCTCCCGTGTTCATCCTGCTAACTGGGTTATCTGCTTACCTCTATCAAGCCAAAAATAATCTTGTGATGACACGCGAATTTTTACTCAAGCGTGGATTATTTTTGATTTTCCTTGAGTTGGTTGTGATCAACTTTGCTTGGACTGGAAGCTTCCCACCCGATGTAATTTATTTACAGGTTATTTGGGCCATTGGTTTGAGTATGCTGGCTTTGGCAGCGCTGGTTGGCTTACCACGAAAAATTTTATGGACGATCAGTCTTGTTATTATTTTTGGGCATAACCTGCTGGATCAGGTCTCGTTTGAAAATATCCCTATCCTACAAAATCTATGGATGATTTTGCATGAACGAGGCTGGATTGACTTCGGAGAATTTATTCGATTTAGAACCTCTTATCCAGTTTTACCCTGGATTGGCGTGATCACACTGGGTTATTGTATTGGTACAGTCGCATTTAAACAAAATAGAAATGCAGGACAAAGAAATCTGATATTACTCAACTTTGGCTTATGCAGTATTGGCTTATTTTTGGTCTTAAGATGGATCAATATGTATGGCGATCAAGCATGGATTGTGATGCCGACCATCACTGAAACAATCATGAGTTTTGTCAATCTAACCAAATATCCACCCTCCCTTCTCTTCATTTTGTGGAATGTTGGTATAGGGCTACTGCTATTCGTGTTATTACAAAAGTTTGAAACTAAATCATGGATCAAGCCATTAATCATCTTTGGTTCAGTACCCATGTTCTTCTATATTGTTCACTTGTATGTACTAAAAGCTTTATATCTGATTGCCGTTCATATTTTTGGAACAAATCAAGGAGAATACTTTGGCGTAAATCATGTTGCTACGCTTTGGTTCATTGCAATCATACTCAGTATGCTACTTTATCCATTAATGCTTAAGTTTTCAGACTTTAAGCATAGAAATAAACATATCGCTTTGCTTAAATATTTTTAGAGCGAAAGGAAAAAGTTAAATCCGTACAGTTGTTGAAAATAAAACAAACATCTGTACGGATAAAACAGGATTTAAAGTTCAACTGAGATACAGCATTCGAACTAGAATGATTGAGAAATGCTTAGCTTATAATCACGACCTGTGCCTGTCATATATTCCCCTAAATACATCTTGTAGTCGCGATTAAACAGATTATCAATTGAGAAATTTAACTTTGGTCCTTTCTCCCCCACAGGCTGCCAGTCGGCGTAAACACTGTGCAGTGAATAACCTTTAGTTTTTGGCAAAGAGAAAGAAGATGCTGCAATCGACTTCTCATTGTCAGATAAACTCCGATCCTGTGCCGCCACAAAGATTCCTCTCCAGCCCATCGTTAAGTGATGCTCAGGCACATTTACACCCAAAGTCGCTGTGGCCTTTTTAGGAGGTATATCGGTCATCCATGTTTTTTGCTCAAACCAAGGATTCACAGGCGAATTATCACGCTGCCCACGAATATAAGAATAGGTTAAGCCTGTAAACCAAGTCGGCTGATTATAGAAAACCTCAGCCTCATATGCTTTGATCGTGTAATCGTTTACATTGCGATAAAAACCGTGATTATAGTTTCCATTACAGTCATTAATGCTGCCATTTTCACCGTTGGCATTGTTCTCTGCTTGTACCTTACAAAAAGTTGAAAGGTTACGGAAGATTTCGTCACTCCCTCGATTACGATGATAAGTCAGACGAACTTGTAAATGATCTTCTGATGCAAACACATCATCAAAATTCATTTCATTGCCTAAACGAATCGCGAGCATCTTTTCAGGTCGTAAATAACGGCTGGTCGAAGGCACGGATGTCACCGCTGATTGTACATAATATTGTTCATCTACCCGCGGAGCACGCCATGTCTTACTGATATTGGCAAACCAAGTCAGATAATCAGCCTGCTTCCATGCCAAAGCTAAACGTGGTGACCAACCTGTATAAGTCTTGCTGGAATAGTCATGCCCTGCACTTGGATCATTATAACGAGGTGCTCGGTTTGGATTGCCTGTATTGGTTATATGGTCGTAGCGAAGTGATGGCGTAATGGTAAAATTATTGATCTGATATTGATCTTCCACAAAGGCACTCAACATTTGCTGTTCACCTGATGGCATATAGTTGGGCTCATAATAACCAAAGTTATAATCAGGCTTTTTGGCATTGTTCTTATCATAGATCAGGGAATTCTGCTCCATCTTTTGATATTGCGCCCCCACTTTTAATTTATGCGTACCGTATTCAGTTGCAATATCGCTGATATTGCTGAGTTTAAGCGCCGTATTGGTATACGTTACCCAACTTTCATTGCCCAAGGTTGCCGCTGATCCATTAACGCTCGGTAGTCTTTGATCATGTTGATCCGTCTTTGAATAAGATGCGATAGCTTTTAGATTAAAGTATGGATTTGAGTCAGGGTTAAACTCATATCCCATCGAATAGCTGATATCGTTTTGATCACGGTAGACTAGACGACGCTTCCAAGCCTCCTCATAACCATATTTTTTAATATCCGCTTCAGTTGGTACAGCATCTTGATCACGCATAGCCGCAAATGGTTCCCAACCTTTATGTCCACCCTGCATCGCATTTAATGTGATTTTTTGACTGTCTGTCGGATGGAAATTCAGCTTGGCCAAATAGGTATTTTGCTCTTGTGCAGAATATAAAAACTTGGTGCCATCTGGGCGTTTAACATCACCACTGTCTCGATTGGTATAGTAAAACATTCCATCGACCAACCCATCTTCACTTTTGCCATATACCGCGCCTGTATAGGTGTTTTGTGCATTATTGGAGAACCGTGAATACTTTAAAAAAGCACCAATATTTTTATCATCTCGAAGCAGATCAGTTGCATCTTTGGTTTCCAATGTGACTTTTCCACCAAAACCACCATTACCAACTTCAACGTTATGTGGCCCTTTATCTACTGTGATTTTCTTTAAAATTTCGGGCTCAATAAAGACTGAACCCTGACGGTATTTATCAAAGCTTTTTACCGAGTCATCCAATGTAATTGGAACATCTTCAACCCCACCCATCCCTAAGATATTAATCGTTTGCCCACCTGGTCTTGGCGAACCAGCGGAACCAACACTTGGCATGTTATCTAGCAATTGAGCAACATTGTTTGCCTGATAACGATCGATGGCTTTTTGGTTTAATACACTCTGACCAAACTGAATGGTATCTTCTTTCTCTGCCTGCACCACAATTGGTGTCATTTGATAAATTTGGTTCTGATCATTGGCTGTGGATGAGCTTTTAGGCAATGCTACAGTTTTGTTCGAATTCACTAAAACTGTTGTTGTATTACTATCTGCATAGACCTGTACTGTTAAGACATTCATAGATAAAGCAATAGCTAGTGCAAGTGGCTTTATCACCGTTTTTTGAGAGAGAACTTGAAACATACATCTTCACCAAAAGATAAAAATTCATCGTCCGCCTAAATAGGCGATAAAATAATTAAGGATTTAAATAAAAATAATAAAATCAAAAAATTAGTGTTCGGCAACAGTCAACTTCTTCAATATTGAAGTAAGCAATGAAAGAATTAAGGCATCGACTCAGTGCGACATAGTAATCGGGATCACGATTTTGAATCAACGTATGTCTATCATTCGTTGGGAGAGGATTTATCATTAAATTATGCAAACACCATAAATAATAGTAATTATCATTTACATTTGAGAGTATGTAAATAACTTCTCCATTTTTTTAGAATGAACAATCAATTTTGAAGGATCGTCAAAAAAGACATCACCTTGATGATTGATACAACACCAAACACCGAACAAGAACAATCGAATAAAAGAACGGATGAAATCTGATCAAAGTTGTAGCGTGAATACAGGTCTTCACAATCACTACGATTTAACCACTCTCAAGTAATGAATAAAAAGTAAATGATGAAATTATCAACGATGATTTAAGATTTTTTTCTTTCGATATTGCAATGGGCTCATCCCCGTCCATGTTTTAAATGCTCGAATAAATGAAGTCTGCTCTTGATAAGCCAATAACATTGAAATATCCAAAATACTCAGATTTAAATCAGCAAGATAATCAAAAGCTAAATCTCTGCGAACTTGATTTAACCGCTCCTTAAAAGTGTACCCTTGCTGTTTCAATTTCATTTGAAAAATACGAGATGGGAGACCAATTTGGTTCGCCACATATTCAACGCTAATATTACCTTTACTCACTGCCTGAATTATTGATTTTTGTACCAGCTCATCAAAAACATCAAGATGGGGACGCTTTGACAGCAATAAATTTGCTTGTTTGGTTAAGATATCATTGAGAATTGGATCTGCATTTGGAACCGTTAAATCAAGGCTATTCATAGAAATATATATTTCAACATGATCACTTTCAAACTCCACAGAACAACCAAAAAAATTCTCATAATTATAAAAAAATTTATTTTTTTGTGTACTAAAATTTATTTTATGAACATGAATAATATTAGGATGGACCAATTGATTTAAAAACACATAAAAAACCCCCATCAACAATTCATCCACAAGATGATTGTTTTTTATATACGGATCTTCACTCCAGCTTATAATAATAAAATCATCAGAAATAGACATTTTTGCCGGTTTCGTTTCACAAAACAACCTTTGATACTTTATAAAAGAATTAAGAACTTCCAATATATTTTCACTAGACAATGCAATATATCCTAAAATACCAAGATGTTTGGGCTGCGCATATTTTGAAATATCTAACCCAAGTGTTGGCTTTGGATATTTTTGATTAATTTCTTCCAATAACTCAATCCAATCCCAAAGTGGAATTAATTCATTAGTTTTATAGTCACTCAAATATTTTGCATTTTTAAGATTATTTTTTACGCAAAAATAAATCAATAGGTTTTGCATCGCACTAGACACTAATTTTACTTGATTAGACTTACTCAAAACCATTTCACCCACTCTATCTCATATCAAGAACCACACCTCCAAGAAGGAATCAAAAACCACTCATGCAAGTACATTATTTACTCAAATT
>NZ_BKGB01000018.1:0-93976 GCF_008980925.1 Acinetobacter sp. TUM15071
AATCACTGCTTATATCAAATTCAGGAAAATCTTCAGCAATTAATAAACGAAGTAGGAATTTTATATTTGAATAAATACCAGCTTGCTCTTCTATTGGAGCTATAGAAATCAAGAAATTCTTTAAGTTTTCATAGCTAAAAGTTAAAGAATTATTACATAAATAGTTTGACAATATTTTGAATGCATATAGTTTTTTACTAAGTGATGAGGGCGTATTCTTTTGGACAAAAGAAATAAGAAAGAATTTTATTAGAATTTTTTCATTTCTAGTGAAATTACTAAAATTAATTTTTTCTCTTTGTCCTGAGTAATAAAAACTCCAAATATCGTTCGTTGTAATTAAAAATTTATCATCAAACTTTTCTGCAAGATAAAATTTAATTACTTTAGGCAACTTATTATTAATTTTTTTAAGTGCATTAATTTGTTTATAATCAAAAATTAATTCTGAATGTTCTGCACTTCCTCAAGGTCGGATATGTTTAGACACTTTAAAACTCCTTCTTTTTCATCAGATATGCGTTTTAAATTTAATAAATTTGCACTATTCACAATAAAACGTTTTGCATAATAGCTAGGCATTATACTTTTAGAACTCCAGCCACCTAAAACTCGTAGATCATCTTGTGCTTTTTGCATAATATCTTCATTACTAATTGATAAGTTGGATAAATTTTCGTTCCTAAATTTTTTTATCGAAAAAGCTAAAGTGACATATGCCCAGGTATGGCGACATACATGAGGGGTAAGCTTATATATTGAATCAATGTTCGTACTATCAAAATATAGTGGATTTAAACTTCTAAACTTTATATCAATTTTGTTAAAAATTGCATTAATAGATGAATAACTGAGAGGAGCGTAGGGGGACTTCAGAGAGGTAAATAATAAATTAGACTCAGTGTTACCCCTTATATTATTGATATATATATTTAAAATTTCAAAATCGAAAGCATCAAGCTTGATGACACGATAAGATTGCTCGTTTTTTATACTTGGTCGTCTACTTCTAGTATCATAATCATCTTCAGTATTTGTAATGATTAAATTATATATGTCTGAATTAATTGACTTTTTAATTGATTTTTTGGTTAGTAGCATCAATTCACCAACCCTTAGTCTATAATTTAACATGAGATGTACTATTAAAAAATTTCTAAGTTGATGAGATTTAATTTTAAAGGGGTTATGCAAATTTACTTTGTCAGCCTGATCCGGACGGATTACCTCATAGAGTTTAAGAAGCATATTATTATCTAAGCTTTTGAAGTGATAATTTATACCACTTTTTACTGAAACACTTCGTTTAGAAAACTTATTGAAAATTTTTTTCTTACTCATTAAAAATAGATCAATTTTCTTTCTACGATTTATTATTTCCCTGATTGTAATTTTTTGATTTCGAAGTGTCCAGAATTCATCCAATAAATATGTAAAGTACTTAATCACTGATCTCAAGCGCTTCGTTATAGTCATGTAATTTAAATCTGGGTTAGATCGAAGCCGAATTAAATGAAATTCTATTTTTCGACTATTTTCTAGGAAAAACATAAAGTTGTCGATTTCACTCAAATAAATTTCAGGCTCGTAGCCTAAAGAAAGGAATGACTCGCAGAATGAAGTCGAATACTTTTGAAACCAAAAGTCATACCAAAATTGAAGAGCAATCATATCTGATTGTTGAGTAGCAAAACTTTGATATCGTAGCGTGGATAAAGAGTATAACAATGGATAAAGGCAAGGTGATGTAGTCGAAGTATCAAACAGCAGAACCATCCGATTTTGATTCAAATTTTTTTTTGAAAGTTTAATTGTTTTTATAAAGAACATAGTGATGTAGAAGTACTTAATGAAGTTAATTTCATATAAACATAAGCATCTTTAAGTTAAAAATTTCTTTTTGTTAAGTGTATGATTTTGCGTAATGAATAGGAGTTTATGAACATAATATCTCATGTACTCAATTTAACATAATATACATTATGCGAAATAATTTAATTATCAATAATATGATGCTTAGCAATTTCTGTAATTACCATTTTCCTGCTATCCCAATGTCTGTTGACATACATTAGAAAGTTACACACAATGCTATTCACTATATAAATATGCATATATCAATAACAATGCCTTCGATTTATCAGTTAAAACCTGCATTTCAGAATTTACTTCGCCCATTTGTGCAATGGCTTTACTCTAAAAAGATTACAGCGAATCAAGTTACGCTTTTAGCAATGTTAATCTCTGTCGCTTTAGCAATCGCACTTTACAGCCTGCATCTTTACCAACAACCTTTAATTCTATTTTTATTGTTTCCTATATGGATGTTGGTTCGTATGGGCTTTAATGCAATTGATGGCATGCTTGCACGTGAGTTTAATCAACAATCAAAACTTGGCGCATATTTAAATGAAATCTGTGATGTCATCTCCGATTCAGCGCTTTATCTATGTTTTTTAGGCTTAGTTTTTATCAACCCATTCCTGTTGGGCTTAGTTGTCTTTCTAGCGATTCTGAGTGAATATGCTGGGGTTATGGCGCCATTAATTGGTCAGGAACGCCGTTATGATGGTCCTATGGGTAAAAGTGATCGTGCATTTTGGTTTAGTTTAATTGCGTTATGTGTCAGCTTCAGCTCTTATTTAATAGAAAATAATTACACAAATTCAATAATTTACTTCTGCAATGGGCTGCTTGTTCTTATTGCAACACTATTGGTTTTGACAATTTACAACCGTATTAAAAATAGTATTCAACTTTAAGGAAAATTAGATGCAAAGCTCACAAAAACATGTATTTACCAGTCATGATGATACCCAATTAGCCTATCAACATTGGCCAGCAGCTACAGAAAAAGAGACAAAAAAAGCAATTATCTTATTTCATCGTGGTCATGAACACTCTGGACGTATGGCACATTTGGTCAATGAGCTCAATCTACCAGAATTTGATTTCTTTGCATGGGATGCCCGCGGACATGGAGATTCACCAGGTTTACGTGGTGATGCGCCAAGTTTCTCTGCATGTGTGAAAGATATTCAATATTTTGTACAACATATTGAATCTACATATAACATCGTATCCACCAATATCGCCGTCATTGGTCAAAGCGTTGGCGCAGTTTTAGCAGCCACCTGGGTACATGATTATGCACCAAAAATCAGAGCTTTATGCTTAGCTTCACCCGCGTTTGATATCAAACTCTATGTACCATTTGCAAAAGCAGGTTTAACTGTTTTAAGCAAACTCAAAGGTAATTTCTTTATTACCAGTTATGTAAAAGCCAATATGCTGACACATGATGCTGAACGTGCGAAAACTTATGATACAGATCCTCAAATTGCCAAAGCCATTTCTGTACGAATGCTTTTGGGCTTATATGCAGCATCTGAACGTATCGTCAATGATGCACAAAATATCTTTGTTCCTACTCAAGTTTTAAGTTCTGGGTCGGACTTTGTGGTATTCCGAAAACCACAACAGCAGTTTTATGCAAAGCTTCCTCATCCACGAAAAGAGTTCCATGTACTAGATGGTTTTTATCACGATACTTTAGGTGAAAAAGACCGCCATATTGCAGTAGAGAAAATTCGTCGTTTTATCTTACAAAGCTTTGCTGAAGATTATCAGGCACCAGATGTACTCAATGCCGATAAAATTGGTACAAGTTGCGCGACAGCTGAACAACTGAGTAGCCCACTTCCCGCCTCTTCCATCAAAAATCTATTCTGGAATCTAACCAAACGTAATTTAAAGCTCGGTAGTAAATTCTCGCATGGCTTAAAAATTGGTGAAGATACGGGTTATGACTCAGGCAGTACTTTAGATTTTGTTTATCGAAATCAAGGTGAAAGTAGAAATATTCTTGGCAATATTATTGATCAGCAATATTTAAATGCGATTGGCTGGCGTGGCATCCGCATACGTAAACAACATATTGAGCAGTTATTGGCAAAATATGCGAAAGTATTGACCAAGCAACGTAAAGATGTTCGCATCCTAGATATTGCTGCGGGTCATGGGCGCTATATTCTAGATGCTGTAAGTGAACTTGCAACACCACCAAAATCAGTACTTTTAAGAGATTATAGCCAGTTAAATGTTGATTCTGGTTCTGCATTAATTCAGCAAAGAAATCTTGAAAACATTGCTCAGTTTGAATTAGGTGATGCCTTTGATACAGCATCATTAGCCAAAGTTAAACCAAAACCAAATTTAGTCATTGTTTCTGGGCTTTATGAACTATTTAGCGATAACGATTTATTAAGACAATCACTCTCTGGTATCCATCAAGCGATGCTACAAGGTGGCTTCCTGATTTACACGGGACAAATTTGGCATCCACAACAAGAGTTTATTGCACGTGCTCTCACCTCACATCGTCAAGGTGATGCTTGGGTGATGCGTTTACGCTCGCAAGCCGAAATGGATGCACTGGTTGAACATGCAGGCTTTAAAAAAGTGGATCAATATATTGATGAATTTGGAATTTTTACAGTTTCGGTTGCTCAAAAAATTTAAATAAAGACTTTGTATGCAAAATAATATTCTAGATCATCAATCAGGTACTTGGAAATGGGGACTACTCTGCCTAGTCCTTTTAGCCCCCTTTTTCTTTTTAACCTATGGTTTTGCAAATCAATATGCATCCAGCCTCAGTAATGTTCCGAGTATTGTGTTTGCTTGGGAACATCATATTCCGCTTTGGGCATGGACTATTGTGCCGTATTGGTCGATTGACCTTTTTTATGGCTTGTCTTTATTGTTATGTTGGAATAGATTTGAATTAAAACAACATTCGCTTAGGCTATTTACAGCCCAGATTATTTCAATCAGTTGTTTTTTAGTCTTTCCCTTAAAATTCAGTTTTGAACGTGCTGAATTACATGGTTTCTTTGGATTATGGTTTGATGTATTGATGGGTTTTGACAAACCCTTTAATCAAGCACCTTCATTACACATTGTTTTATTAGTCATTCTCTGGGATTTTTACCGTCGGCATATCAAAGTAAACTACCGTTGGCTGGTACATCTGTGGTCTTTTCTGATCGGACTCTCTGTCTTAACCACCTGGCAACATCACTTTATTGATATTCCTTTGGGGCTATTGGTTGGTGCATTCTGTTTATGGCTATTTCCACTCACGGTTAAAGCACCTTATCAAAAAAATGGCTTGCAGCAATTGACGAGCAAACATTTAAAATTAGGGTGTTTTTATTTAATTGGAGCCTTAGTTTGTATAACCCCTGCATTTTTATTTAAAGGTGTATGGCTTTGGATGTTATATCCAGCAATCAGTCTTTTCTTAGTGGCTTTAGCATACTTTTTGGTTAGACCTCATTTTTTCCAAAAGCAAGAAAATGGTCAAATGACTGTCGCTGCATGGTTATTGTTCTCACCTTATTCTCTAGTTGCATGGATAAATAGTCGTATTTGGACCTATCGACATCCTGAAGACTCATTGATTTTGCAATTAAACGGCGTTGATCTGTATCTAGGCCGTATCCCAACAACCGAACATAGTAAGCAATATCATGGTGTATTTGATTGTTGCGCTGAATTGCCAGCAAACAACGTTCATCATTATGAAAAATACAGTACGCTTGATTTAATTCCGATCCAAAGCGCACAATTATTAGAAGCAACAAAAAAGTTTGATCACTTTATTCAACCTTTAATACAGGCAAATGAACCACAACAAGTATTGATTTTTTGTGCGCTTGGCTATTCACGCAGTTGTAGTGTATTGATTGCATGGCTATTACAACACGGCTATGTGAATACCTCAGAGGAAGCTGTTGGCTTGATTCAAAAGTCACGTCCTTGGATCGTTTTGAGCGAGACACATATTGCTGAAATTAAACATTTCCAACTGCTGCTCACTCAGGAGAAGCAGCTATGAAAATGAATTTTGTCGTAGTGAGCCAATTGCTCAAGCAAAGTCAGAGTATTTTAAAGTCAGGATATTTAGCCTTTGTTTTATCAATTGTAAGCTTATTTTTATTTTCAAGTATCCCGATCTTGATCCCTCTTTCACTGGTAACTACTTTATTGGCGATTCACCATTACCTATTTATTCGGATTGAATTTGATCGTGGCCTGTTACAGCATATGGTTGATCAACCTGAGGACATAGAAAGTCTTACTCAGCAATTGGATCAATCGCTGTTAAATTTAAAATTGATTCCATCCAATAAAACTGGCCGTGATTGGTCGATACGCTTTAAAGGCTGTTTAAGACTGTTAAAAATACAGATCGTCATTGTCTTAATACAATATTCCGTATTTATTGTACTTTTTTATAAATTAGCGCATAGATGAAAGTTGAATGAAAAGAAATATAATCTCACAGATTGTTGCCCGTTTTATTGCGTTCTTAACCCGTCGTGGCGCACGCTTGTTAACAGGTGCACGAAGCTTATGGGTCGGCTGTGAACCTGAACTTAAGCAACGGATTTATTATGCCAACCATAATAGCCATATTGATTTCATTTTATTATGGTCTTCTTTACCCACTCACATCCGTCGAAAAACACGACCCATTGCTGCATCAGATTATTGGCTTAAAGATGGACTTAGACGCTTTTTGATTCAAGATACTTTTTCAGGTGTTACCATTCAACGCAACCGTAGTGATCAACAAGATCCTTTACAGCCAGTAAAAGATGTCTTAGAAGAAGGCTATTCCATTATTTTCTTCCCTGAAGGAACACGTAATTTAAATGATGATGTCGAGATGCTGCAATTTAAAAGTGGTCTTTATCATCTCAGCCAGCAATTCCCTGACGTTGAAGTTGTGCCTGTTTGGATTTCTAATTTAAAACGAGTCATGCCTAAAGGTGCATTTATCCCCTTGCCTCTACTCTCAACAGTCATCTTTGGTGAACCCTTAGCACTTGATCAACTCACGGGCAAAGATCAATTCTTGCAGCATGCTCAGCAGCAATTATTGAAATTAAAAGAGGCCGAGAACCAATGAGTTTAGACAACCTACAACAAACTTATCTATTGTTTGGCATCTTTGCAGTCATTTTGATTATTGCCTCAAGTATTGGCTTTATCCTCAAACAAAAGGCAGGTGCAGCCCCTTCTCCTGTTATTGATAACCTGAATGCGCGTATCAATGCGTGGTGGATCATGCTAATAGTCTTGGCAGCCGCCATTCTATTAGGAAAAACTGCTTTTATTGTCCTGTTTGGCCTTATTTCATTTTTTGCATTACGTGAATTTATTAGTTTATTGCCAACAAGGCGTGGTGACTATCTGCCATTACTGATTGCGTTCTACTTTGTTATTCCCTATCAATATTATTTGGTCTATACCAATTGGTATGGGTTATTTTCGATTTTCATTCCGCTGTATGTATTCTTACTGATTCCAATTGCCAGTTTAAAGCTGGAAGATACCACACACTTCTTGGAACGCAGTGCCAAAATCCAATGGGGTTTAATGGTCAGCGTATTCTGTATCTCGCATGTCCCAGCCCTGTTAAATCTGGATTTACCCCAATTTAAAGGGGAAAAAATTTGGTTGGCGATTTGGCTGATTATGGTGGTGCAAGCCTCAGATGTACTGCAATATGTTTGTGGCAAACTTTTTGGAAAACATAAAGTAGCCCCTACACTTTCCCCATCAAAAACCGTTGAAGGGTTAATTGGTGGCATTGTTCTCGCAACCGCACTCGGTGTATTGATGTCATCACTCACCCCATTCAATTACTGGCAAGCGGCTCTGATCGGCTTAATTGTTTGTATTTTTGGTTTCTTTGGTGGACTGGTAATGTCTGCGATCAAACGCGATCGTGGTGTGAAAGACTGGGGACAGCTTATTCAAGGTCATGGCGGTATGTTAGATCGTATCGACTCGATCTGTTTCTCTGCGCCAATTTTTTTCCATATCCTTCGATATTGGTGGAGCTAATCTCTATGAAGAAAGTCGACCAATGCTGACTTCACGGAAAAACTTAGGCGTCACATTGGTCCACTTTTTAAATGCCCGTGAAAAATGGGAAATATCGGCATAACCCAACTGTTCTGCAATTTGCTCAATCGAAAGCTTGGACTGTTTTAATAATTGCTCCGCCTGGTTCCTGCGTACTTCGGCCACAAGACTCTGGAAAGACGTTTGCTTATTACTTAACTGTCGCTGTAGGGTTCGCTCTGAGAGATGGAGTTTTTCAGCAACCTGTTTCAGTGATAAGAAGCCAACATCTTCATCATATAGCAAGGCTTTGACTTGTGAATCCAAGCGATTTTTTTGATCCCTTTTCAGCGCAAGCTTATCAGCATCTTGCTCACATTGTTGTTTGCTGAGGCGGGCCAATAAGGCATCTGCGGTCTTTAATGGGAGTGATAGCAATGCCTTATTGAAGCTTAAACAATCTTTTTCGCAGTCGAAACTGATATTTGAATGATTGAATTTTCTTGTGTTTTTATAAAAGTCAGGTTGATCTTGTTGAAACTCAAAACAAATCCCAAGTTTATCTTGTGCCAAGTTTTCTAAAATTTGTGAAAAGCCTAAAATCAAGAACATCATTCCATGTCGGTTTAACTTAAACTTTTGTGAAGGCTGATTAAAATACAAATAAGCCAAGTCACCTTCTATCTTTAATTTAGGTTTAAACACAGAACAATGTAAGCCGATAAATTGCTCTAGAATCTTGATTGCATCACCTAATGTGTCAGAGGCAGTTGCGGCAATGCCGACATGGCCATAGCAAGAGACTCGCATTTCCTCTGCAAGATAAAGACTAATCGCAGGTTCATGCGTCAGTAAGGCTGCTTTATCCAATAAATGATTGAAAATATCGAAATCTACATACCAAAATGGCGCAGTTAGAGTGTGTGCAGAAATCCCAGTTCCAGACAAAAGCTGTTCTGACGATACATTCCATTTTTGTATGACATCTACTAATAGATTGACATAAGTACCGGGTAATTCTGGATTCATGCAGTCTCCATGAAACAGTGAAAATTTGGCGTAAAATGGTAAATATTGGCGGTTAATGAACTATGACATCTTTCTCGGTTTAAGCATAGTAGCTCTATCTAAAAAACTCAGATTTTAAACTGGTGAAATCATGCATATTTTGATCGTACATGCGCATCCTGAACAGCAGTCATTTACCTCTGCGCTTAAGAATACAGCACAGCAAACCTTTGAACAGCAAGGTCATACTGTCGAGGTTTCTGACCTCTATGAAATGAACTTTAACCCTGTTGCTTCTAGAGATGATTTTGGCAGCCTGAATCAACCTGATTATTTTAATTATGCTTTGGAACAGCGTCATGCATTTAAACAGCAGCAATTTTCAGCAGATATCCAAGCTGAAATTGAAAAAGTTCAACGTGCTGATCTGGTTATATTTAGCTTTCCTTTGTATTGGACCTCTGTACCAGCCATCTTAAAAGGTTGGATTGACCGTGTATTTGTCTCTGGTCTTTTTTACGGCGGTAAACGCTTTTATAACCATGGTGGCATGACAGGGAAAAAAGCCATGTTATGTTTAACACTTGGCGGTCGTGAACATATGTTTGGTGAAGGTTCTGTACATGGGCCAATAGAGCATTATTTATCATCATTGCAACGTGGCACATTTGCCTATGCCGGCTTTGAAGTACTACCTCCATTCATTGCCTATCATGTCCCTTATATCAGCCAACAAGATAGACAAAAGATTGTGAGTGATTTCGAACACTACTTGCAAAACATAGATGATTTACAAGCCTTGGAATTCCCGTTACTGGAAAATTTTGACGATAGAATGAATCCACTGTAATAAAACAACGATAAGGCTCTAGGCTAAGAACCTTATCGTTTTATCTCTTAGAACTTCATTTCAATGCCTGCTTTGATGGTACGTCCTGGAATCGGCATACCAATCACCGTACCAGGATCAAAGTTATAGCGATTTGTTAAATTATCGACATTAAATGATAGGGCGACATTTGGATTCCACTTATAACTTGCAAACAGATCAATTAAAGTTTCAGAAGAAATTTCAGTCACAGCTCGTCCACTTACGCCTGTACCAGCCAACCAACCTTTAGGGTTTGTCTTTTCCGAGTGGTACTTAGCACGAGCACCGACCACAAGTTTATTTTCAAATAGGTTTTTGCCTACCGTAATATTTAAAATCTTACGCGGTGGCAGACGGGTTGAAATCAGACTCCAAGAATCACCCACCTCATTGCATTCTTCTTTACTTGCTGGACAGACTTTTGGTGCTTGGTATAGGGTTCCATTCAAACTAGTAAAAAAGCTTGGATGATTATAGGAAAGCTCAAACTCGAGACCTTTCATTACAACTTGATTGTAATTGACGAATGTATAGGAGCTTGTGTAGGGAAGAATAAAGTCAGGGGTAATTGGGTTTGGAATATCTTTTCTTTGCACACCTTGTGTTAGAAAGTCCTTCGTCTGATTACGGAAATAATTCAGATTGAATTTCAAATGGTCATTTTGAGCAAACATGTTTTCACGCTCACCGATAAATCCTAACTCAATAAGACGTGAATTCTCAGGTTTAATCGGAAGGTCTGGGTCATAACTAAAGGTTTGACCTGAAACAGTTGATTCAAACAGACTTGGGCTACGATGTGTATTGGAGAGTTTTCCATAAATATCGATACCGTCCCACAATTTATAGTTAAGTTGAGACATCCAATCGATATTGCCGCCAAAGTCACGTACCGCATAACCCTTGTTATTTAAATCTGAATGCGCCACAGGTGTCATTGGTCGATACTGATCGCCATAGTCTTTCACTTTGGCTTTATGCCATTTACTCCCTAAACTTAAACTAAAGTCATTAAAAAGATAGTCACCATTCAGAAAAACTGAGGACTCTTTGCGTAATCCATCCCGTGCAATTTCATGATCAACCAGATTACGCGGCTTCATACGCTGTTCATCGTAGGTTAAACCATAATTCAACGTAACCTGATCAAATTTACTGGTATTTTCAAGGTTTAAACCACTACGATAATCTTGGAAACTCCCCCAATATTGATCTCCATAACTGGAATTTTTCATCCCAATCATGCCATTGTGCTGGCGATATTTGGCGTTGGTATGCCACACCCCTAATTCGAGATCTACCAAAGGGTTATGTTTCGGCTTATAAGTATAACTGGTGCTGAATGCATTAACGGCTGCTGAACCTAGAGACCACTGTGGCATGGTATAGGCATCTTCTATATATCGTGGCTCAACATACTCGTCATCGATATATCCGTACGGCGGTGAATTAGGGTCAATCACTTTAGATCGACTCCAATAAAAAGCCATGACTTCACCCGCTTTTTGGACATGACGTCGCAAATTTACTTCGACACGATGTTCATCGGTGATATTCATTCCAGCTTTAATGATGCCTGAATCACTTTGATAACTGGTATTCACCACCTCTTGGCCTGGACCAACATCGACAATATCCCGCTTTTCGTAATACTCAATGCCATGTTTTCCAGCATAGTAATTACCAACCTCTCGCTTACTATAAGCAGCGACTAAGTCAAACATATCGTTCCGATAAGCCAGTGCCAATGTGCCAGCACCATTTTGAAAATTGTTAGATGAAATTTTATTGTGCAGCAAATAAGACATTTGCTCCTTTTCATTGTCTGAGGTTTGTGGTGTTCTGTTATTGTTATAAAAACTTCCTTTGAACATGACACCGGCATTTTGATTCGGCAGTAAAATATCATTGGCACTTAGGGTTCGCATTTTTACAATCCCCCCTATTCCGCCTACGCTAAACTTAGCCCGAGATGCACCTTTTTCAACCTCGATTTGGCTGATCAAATCCATATCGATATAAGTACGGTCACTCTCGCCCTGATAACCTCTAAAGGTATGACTGGACTGTAAACTACCGTCAATGATCACTGGAACACGCCCTTCACCCTGCATGCCACGGATTCCAATATCTATTGCACCTGCCTCATTACGTAAGCTGTTGACCTGTACCCCAGCAATATCGGAAAACACATCCCCATTACCCGTTCCTCTAAATCGGCTAATCTGTTCTCGATCAAGATGAGTGGTGTTCGCCTTTTGCTTTTGTGGTTCGGCATTCACTTTTATTTCTGGCATGACCACAATAGCTTTAGCATCCAGCTCTAAGCGTGAATGCGTATTTGCATGAGAAGTCAGTTTTTCTGCATGACTGAGCATGGAACTGTTTTTGGGAACTAAGAGATAGGTTTGCCCTTGTTTGATGACCTGATAAGGTTGATCTGCCAAGAGATAGTCAAAACCGCGCTGAACCGAGTACTTCCCTGTAATTCCTTTACTTTTCAAACCCTTTAAATGATTAGAATCATAGCTCAACACAATGCCAGACTGTGCCGCAAAGCTTGACAGCACGTAGCCCAATTGGTTCTCTGCAATTTGATAGGTCCTTTCCACAGCTGGCTTATCTAATATCTGAACAGATGACGTTATTTCTGCATGAGCTCCACTGATGCAAAAACAGTGTATGAGTATTGCTAATGTTTGCTTTTTAAATTTCATAGGAAGATCCACACTTGTTAATGATTTTCATTTTCAATAATCATTACCCAGTGATTTCCAAAAATATGACATTAAATTTCAATTTTTTCTGCTCTACTCCATATCCACAGTACGAGAACAAATAAAATAAACATGAAAGTTAACTTGATGTGCAAATGCAGAGATGAAAGTATCAAGCTGATTAAAATTAAAACAATCGTTAATGTCATCATATATTTACGTGAACGGGAAATGGATTTAAATCCGCCCGTATATTGGGTAAGCAGCAGATGGATGTAACGATTCTGATGAATCCAGCGATGCAATTTTGCAGAACCTTTAGCAGCAAAAAAGGTGGCGAGGAATAAGAAATCAAAAGTAGGCACGCCGGGTAATACGATACCCAGCACTGCCAAAATCAGACAAATAATGGTTAGAGCGATACACACTCCACGCATGATGATCGATGCATGGAGTTTTTCTTTTTGCGGTGCTTGTAAAGTATCTACATCACTGCAATCTGTACTTTTCGCCTTATACCTTAAAGAAGCATTTTTTGGCATAGGGTTGCTGCTTAATCAATATTTTTCAGCAAGCTGCCAAAGTAATCAAATGCCTGTTTAGCTCCTAAAATGACTTGATCTTGTTCACTCTCACTCAATTGAGCAGTATCAAGTTCAGTGATGAAGTGCTTCCATACCCTTGCTCTACCTTCTGGATACGCAGCCAAATTACGTGCCCCAAATTCAGCATTCAGTCCTAAAAGCTGCTGTGCTTGTTTAAACAAAAATGCAGCACCTAAAGTTGAACCTTCAGATACGTAGATCCAACCGAGCGCTTCTGGAAAACCTACATTTTCAGTAAGTAATTCCTGAACTTCAGGTTTAAGCTGTAAGTCATAGAGATCCAGTAATGCTGCTTGTGAGCGACCGCGAATATCCAAATCAGAAATAAGCGCGGAAACTTCAGGGTGCCTGAATAAATATTCAACATTTTGCTGAAAATAATATTGAGCCAAAGTAAATTTTGCATAACGCTGTGTATCAGCAAATACTTGAGCTTCCTCCATCAAAAGATGCATCTGTTGGTGTTGGCTCGCGGTTTCATTTTTTAACCGTGATGCAAGCTGATTGAGGACGAGTGAAATTGTCATAAGATTTCTCCAGTTACTTAGGTTTAACTGTATTACCCATCCAAAGCCAAAAAGCTGACAGCAATTTTCAATTATTTTTCTCTTTTTTCATTTTTAGCCTGAATTGTAATGACATGATCGCCTAAATGTCGCTGCATACGAATCGGATAGCTTAATTCCAAAGCAGACTGCAACTGAGTAAAATTATTGACAGGATAAGAACCAGAGATCTTTAATGCTTTTAATTGAGGGTCGATATCAACATAATGATGCTGATAACGCCCAATCTCTTGCAATAGCTGCTCTAAAGGCATTTCAAATGCCATGATCATCTGATTTTTCCAAACCGACACATTCGGATCAAGCTGCCCCAATGCTTTAAAATCAGTATCATCAAAACATAACTGCTCACCTGCCTGCACAACTGTCATTTTTTTAGATTGATTCAGCGTGACCTTGACCGCACTTTCAATCACGCCTAAACAGGTTTGCTGTTGTTTATTTTTGAGATACTGCACATTAAAGACTGTTCCTAATGCTTGTAAATGCGCACTTTCAGTCTCGACAAAAAATGGACGATCGCTGTGAGCCTCTTTTGCAGTATGAATCTGTATTTCACCATAGTGCAATCGCAGCGTTCGTTGATGTGGTGTATAGCGAACATCAAGTGCTGTACTGGTATTTAATTGAAGTTGTGTTCCATCCTCAAGTGTCACATTCTTCTGTTGACCAATGGCCGTACTGTAATCAGACAACCACAAATATTTATACTCAGAATTCCATGCAATGATACTTCCCAGACACGCAATACAAGCCACGACAAGATGTTTGCTCCACTGAAACTGTGCAGCTTGATTGCCTTTTTTAATGATTTCCTGACCATTTTCAGGATAATGTTCAAAACTGCTCAGTAAATACTCTGCTTTAAGCCATGCTGTTTGATGCGCTTCGCTTTGATTTTTCCACGCTTCAAATTCAATCTGTTGAGCATCGGTTAATGCTGATGCCTGAATCAGCACAATCCATTCAGCGGCCTCTTTTAAAATTTGTGTTTGAGACATATCAATCTCAATCCATGATCGCTAAACATTGAGTCAGTACTGCAACCAAATCTCGCATGACCGTTCGTGTAGAAATATTCAAACGATTCGCAATCTCTTGCTGTGTAAGCCCCTCAAGTTGAGACCAAATGAATACCTGCTGTTGACGTTCAGGCATTTGATTTAAAAGTTGGTTAATCAGACAGAGTGATTCAATTGCTGAGATTTTTTGCTCAGGGCTAATCTCATCATACTCAGGTCGACTACTCAGTGCTTCCAAATAGGCTTTTTCTATCGACTTACGTTGGTACCAATTAATTAATATGCCTTTGGCAACTGTGGTTAACAACGCACGCGGCTGATCAAAATACAATTGATCTTTACGCTTTAAAATACGAATAAAAGTATCGTGAGCTAAATCTGCTGCATCTTCACTGTGATTGAGACGTCGTTTCAACCATTGGTACAGCCAAGAATGATGTTGACGATAGAGCGTATTAACTGGATCAGACATTTTAAAAGATAATGATAATCATTAATAATATCTTAACAAAAAATATGAAAATGATCATCCCTATTTTTCTACCTGAATCGAAATCCACATGGTGGTTAATTGAATTTTTTTTAAAACTAGTTTTTGCAGTAATCAATTTGCACGCTTTACACCCACTTTCATATGAAACGTCAATGAATCGTCATAAAGGTGACACTGAGCTGTCACACGGTCTGTCTAGTGTGTTGACATCTTTGTTATGGATGAAGCAAATGTTGAAAAAAACCAAACGATGGTTGGCATGTCTTTATGTTTTCCCCTTTTTATTCGCTCTCACCGCGTGTAATGACTCAAACGACAATCAGGTCGCAACGAAACCTGATGACAGCAAAAAACCAGTCATGCGCTGTGCACCATAAGCATAAGAATAACTAGATAGGGAAAATATCGTGATTAATCGTCGTCAATTTTTAGCAAATACACTTAAAACGGGCTTTGGCGCTGCTGCGTTAACCACCTTTCCAGCCAGCATTCAAAAAGCCTTGGCGATTCCAGCCAATAATAAAACAGGCACCATTCAAGATGTTGAGCATGTCGTTATCCTGATGCAGGAAAACCGGTCCTTTGACCATTATTTTGGAACATTAAAAGGCGTTCGTGGTTTTGCCGATCGTTTCACCATTCCTTTACAAAATGGACGCACCGTTTGGCAGCAACAACGTAGTAATGGAGCATTATTAACACCATTTCATCTAGATGGCTCAAGTAATAATGCCCAACGTGCACCTGGGACCAATCACACTTGGGTAGATAGCCAAAAAGCATGGGACAATGGCCGTATGTCAAACTGGCCAACCTATAAAACTGACTATGCCATGGGTTATTTCAAGGAACAGGAAATCCCCTATCAATTTGCATTAGCCAATGCTTTTACCATTTGTGATGCTTATCACTGCTCAATGCATACTGGTACAGATGCAAACCGATCCTTTCATCTCACAGGAACCAACGGTGCAGTGCCGACCAGTACAGCATTTGTCAATAATGAATGGGACTGGATCGATGGTGATCCCCAAACAGTTGATGTCGGCTATACATGGAAAACCTATGCCGAACGTTTAGAAGAAGCTGGGGTCAATTGGATTTGTTATCAGAATATGCCTGACGAATGGGGCGATAACATGCTAGGTGCCTTCCGCACTTTTAGAAAAGCCAATATCGATTCGGGTTATCCAGTCTCAAGTGGTGGAGCACCAAACAGTCCCTATAACGCAGCCGCACAAAAGCTGCCTTACAAAGCCTATGATGCAACCACGGATAATGCCAAAAATCCGCTTTATAAAGGCATTGCAAATACCTTACCCGGTAATAAACCTGAAGAATTCCTAGATGCATTTAAAAATGATATCAAAACTGGCAAATTGCCACAGGTATCATGGATCAATGCACCTTCAATTTATTGTGAACATCCAGGCCCATCAAGTCCCGTACAAGGCTCATGGTTTATTCAAGAAATCTTAGATGCGTTAACAGCCGTGCCCGAAGTTTGGAGTAAAACTGTTTTCCTGATCAATTTTGATGAAAATGATGGTTATTTTGACCATGTTCCTTCTCCATCAGCACCGACTTTACAAGCTAATAATACCTATGCAGGCAAATCAACACTTAGCCAAGCCGATATGCGTCATGAATATTATGTGCATGATGCACCGCTAGGCAGTACCAGCCAACCGAACAAGGACAATGGTGTTTATGGTCCTGGTCCTCGCGTTCCCTTATTTGTGATTTCACCGTGGAGTCGTGGGGGTATTGTGAATTCACAAGTCTTTGACCATACTTCAGTGTTGATGTTTTTAGAAAAACGTTTTGGCATCAAAGAAAGCAATATCAGTCCTTATCGACGTGCCATTTGTGGGGATTTAACTTCTGCATTCAACTTTAAAAACCCTAATGAAGATGTATTGCCTGAATTAAATGGCAAGCAAACTCGTGAGCAAGCGGATCAATTGCGTAGCGCACAGCAGAACTTACCTTATGTGCCGATTCCTACCAATTTACAATTGCCTATTCAAGCCAGCGGTATCCGTCGTTCAAAAGCTCTACCTTATGAATTGCATACCAGTGCACGCTGCCTGAATGACGGAACAGTCAAACTGCTGTTTTCAAATACAGGGACACAAGGTGCGGTGTTTCATGTCTACGACAAATTAAATTTAAGTCGAGTTCCACGTCGTTACATTGTAGAGGCAGGAAAAACACTCGATGATGTCTGGAATTCGCAGAAAGACAATCAAGGCTTATACGATCTTTGGGTGATGGGACCAAATGGCTTTCATCGACACTTCAAGGGTGATCTGAACCGTAATCAAGATCTGCAAATCAATCCTGAAATTCGTGTTTGCTATGATATTGCCAATGGTAATGTTTATGCCGATCTGAACAATATGGGTGCTAAAGATATTGAGTTGGTGATCACCCCAGTGGTTTATCGTACTGATGCTCCTCTGAAACTAACCGTAAAAGCAGGACAAAGCAGCACTCAGCATTGGGAATTGAAAGATGCTTGGCAATGGTATGATTTTGCGGTGACTTGTACTCAAGATGCTAAGTTTTATCGTCGTTTTGCTGGTCGTGTAGAAACAGGTGAAGACTCTGTAAGTGACCCTGCGATGGTTTAAGATTTAAACAGAATAAGCACTTAAGTCTCCTTAGTTCCAAAACCAAGGAGACTTTTATTCCATGTCTCAATCAAACCAAATTCAGACTGAATAGCGAATTCTTAATTTTTATGCTGTAGCTTATAGCACTCATCCAAAGCCAACTCATAATATTCAAGCCCTTCCTTTGCCGCTAAGAATGCTTTCTTTTGCAGTACTGGGTCTTTATCACACAAGCGCTTAATCAGTTCCATTGCCTCGTATGGATGAAGATCATCATAATGTGCATGTGCTCTTAACCAAGCAAGAGAACGCTTATTAATATTGACTTCCGGGTGTTGGGTATAGGTTTGAATCCCTTTATAGACTTGAATGGTCCAATCGCCTGTTGCCCACTCTATCGCGAGGTTGGTTGCGGCAATACTTTCAGCCAAACCACCACGGAAATTCACATCCCACAAGAAGTGATTCACCGCATTCATTGCAACAGGCGGCTTCACATTATTCAACATTTCAACTGTTAGCCCAAAGCCACCCGCCCAGTCCTGATACCAGTTCAAATGTCGTTCTTCAACTTTAATGTTCTGAATCAGCCAGTCACGGGTTTCGGTTACCCCATCCAGTGAAAAATCTGTCGCTTTTGCAAGAGAACCTGCCATATATGATGGAAAATGTGCGACGAGTGGATAAAAATTGAGTAAAGCAGAACGAAAGCATTCAAGGCTTAAACAGCCGTTGGCCATATCCAAAAATAAAGGATGTTTACTCACCCGCTCTTTTGAGGGTAATAATTCATCCCAGAATCGTTGAGCCCAACCCGAATGAGGTGTAATTTCTAGTTTTGTTCCATATTGATTCATAGCAGTCATTGCGATGCATCCTATTTCGTATGACTTAATCCAACCATGTTCCATGATTGCTGCTTTTTTATAAATTGTATCCTAATATTGTAAAGATACAATCGCTTGTGATTTAGTTTGTAACAGTTTTTATTTCTTGAATCTAATTTAAGCTTGAATCATTATATTAGGCAATGACCATTATATAAAAATTAATATTTTTTATAATCTAATACACATTCTATTTAAATCAGTGTAACGTAGTAAAAAAATAATCCCTATTTTGACATTTATAAGAACATTTGGGAGTGGTGAGAGATAAGATGAAGTTGAAAGCTTCCAATATTTTGGGACAAGAACAAATCGACTTGTTAATTTCTCGCGGGCTAAATTTAGTTTGGTTTCCTAAAGAATTAGAAGCGATCTATCGAGATCAGTATAGAAATGAGGCTGCGCATGAGTTTCGCTATCGCGCCCCTATTATTTTAGGTTTATATCTATTTCTCAGCTTCGGTATCTATCAAGTTTTACCTACAGACTTGCGTATTACTTGGATGGCGACTTACGGCTGGGTAGGTATCATCATTACCTTGGCATGGTTACTGTCTTTTCTGCCAATCATGAACAAATGGTTTGATCATTACGTTTGTATTGGTTCGACAGGCGCTGTCGCAATTTCCTTCACTATCATTAACGTATTGGAACAAGGTCAAAATAATGTCCTGTTTCATGCAGCCATGATGTATGCCGTAGTGATCATCTATGGCTTTGTCGGAATGCGCTTCTACACTGCAATCATTGCAGGTTGGGTCGGTGGATTGATTGGTATTGCAGCGAGTACATGGTTCAGTGGTGCAATTGACTGGACCTTCCTGAACCGTACTTATACCTTCAGTAGCTTCTTGGGTATGGCACTTGCTTATGCAACTGATCGGCAGCACCGTGAGAACTATCTGCAAAACTGCATGATCGAACTTAACCGCTTGGAACTGATGCGACAAGCACAGCAACTGTCTATTCTTTCTCAACAAGATGCTTTGACTGGCCTCGCCAATCGACGCTATCTCGATGAGGTGCTTGAAAATGAATGGAAACGAGCGACACGTCATGAAATGCCGATTACCATCATGATGATTGATATCGACTTTTTTAAGCTCTACAACGACACATTGGGACATATTCAAGGTGATCAGTGCTTACGGCGAATTGCCATCATGTTAGGCTCCATCGCCTCTCGTAGCGGTGATCTTGCCGCACGTTATGGTGGAGAAGAGTTCCTGTTATTATTTTCGATGACTGATCGAGATCAGGCCATCACTCAGGTACAAAGACTGATGGAGTTAGTACGTAATATTGGAATTTTGCACCCACGTAGCAATGTTTCAAAACATGTGACTATTAGTGTAGGTGTTGCAACAATGGTTCCTTGTATAGGAGACAGTCTTTCTGAGTTTGTTGCACAAGCAGATCATGCATTATATATCGCAAAAAGTAATGGTCGAAACCAATATCATATTGCAACATCAGATAATATGATTTCTGAAGCTTTATAATTGATTCATCATTATTAAATGAATATTAAACTAATATTTAATTAAAGTAATTTAAAATGTGATGTAAGCCGCAGATATAATAAATTATATGTGCGGCTCAATATTTTTATTAAGGTTCGATTGGTTTAAATGGTGGAATCACATCTGCATTTTGAGCACGATGTCTTAAAAAATGATCCATTAATACAATCGCCAACATCGCTTCAGCAATTGGCGTTGCACGTACACCCACACATGGATCATGACGACCTTTGGTCAATACATCTGTATTTTCACGTTCAATCGTAATGGTTTTACCTGGTGTGGTAATACTTGCAGTCGGTTTCAATGCAATTGCAACACGAATGCTTTGACCGCTTGAGATTCCACCCAAGATACCGCCTGCATGATTGGCAAGGAATCCGTCTGTTGTCAGCTCATCACGAGTCTCGTGACCAAACTGCCCAGCAACCGCAAAACCATCACCAATCTCAACGCCTTTAACCGCATTAATACTCATCATGGCATGGGCAATATCTGCATCTAAACGATCAAATACAGGCTCACCCCAACCCACAGGTACTTTTTCAGCAACGATTTCAAGTTTTGCGCCACAACTGGTCCCTTGCTCACGTAAAGCAGTGACCAACTGTTCAAAACGCGGAACCGCATCAACGTCACCACAGAAGAATGGATTGTTTGGCACTTCTGCCCAATCCAGTTTTTCAGCGACTTCATTACCGATTTGTGTGACATGTCCACGAATATCAATACCAAACTTTTCAGCAAGATATTTCTTCGCAATCGCACCTGCCGCTACACGCATCGCTGTTTCACGTGCACTTGAGCGACCACCGCCACGATAGTCACGGAAGCCGTATTTTTGTGTATAGGTATAATCAGCATGACCAGGACGGAAAGTTTGAGCAATATTGCCGTAGTCTTTTGATTTTTGATCCGTATTACGGATTAATAAACCAATCGATGTTCCAGTGGTTTTACCTTCAAAAACACCAGAAATGATTTCGACTTGATCAGGCTCTTTACGCTGGGTTGCAAACTTTGATGTTCCCGGTTTACGACGATCTAAATCTTTTTGCAGATCGGCTTCACAAAGCTCAAGACCAGGCGGCACGCCATCGACAATCGCCATCAAGCCTGCACCATGTGATTCGCCACAGGTCGTTACTCGAAAGAGTTGCCCAATACTATTCCCTGCCATGCTTTAACCCCTTAGTTTTGAACTGATTGCTGAAATACTTCTTTATAACGGCGGCATTGTTCAGCAGTTAAAGCAAAAATACCAGAACCACCTTTTTGGAAAGTTAACCAATGGAAGTCAACTGTATTGAAGTTCTGACGCATTGCCCACTCAGAATTACCGACTTCAATGACAATTAAACCATCCTCAGTTAAATAATCAGCAGCTTGAGCTAACATTTTACGTACCAGATCCAAGCCATCTTGACCTGCAGCAAGTGCAAGTTCAGGCTCATGTAAGAACTCTTCTGGTAAATCAGCCATATCTTCCGCATCTACATACGGTGGATTACTAACGATCAGGTCATATTGATTTTCAGCAGGAATTTTTGCGAACAAATCAGACTCAAGCAACGCAACTTGGTATTGCTTATCATGATGCTCTGTATTAATTGAAGCCACTTCCAATGCTTCTTTCGAAATATCAGTCGCGTCGACTTCGGATTCTGGGTATGCATACGCTAAAGCAATCGCAATACAGCCAGAACCCGTACACATATCCAAGATACGTTGTGGTGTTTTTGGATTTTTGCTTTCTGGTAAGTTGTTTAATGCTTCCAGCATCTGACCATTTTCATTTAAACAGTATGGTGCAAAGCGTTGTTCGATCAACTCAGTAATCGGTGAACGTGGAATCAAAACACGCTCATCCACATAAAATGGTTTATTAAAGAAATATGCAAGATTCAATAGGTATGACGTTGGAATACGATCATTGATACGGCGTTCTAAAAGACTCAAAAATTCAGCTTTTTCACTTGGTAATAGCTTTGAATCTAAGATTTCTGCATCCGCTTTCCATTCAAGAGAAAGTGTTTGCAAAACAAGTGCAGAGCTTTCTGCAAAATAATCTTCAGTACCTTGACCTAAGTGCGCGTCATATTGACGCATTGCGGTTACACCAAAACGGATGAAATCTCGAATGGTTACTAAATTTTCAGCCGCTTCTTGTATATGTTCAGGGCTGATCGTAGGTCGCTCCACTTAGGCGTCTCCAAAAGTGCTAATTGCAAAACGCTTTATTCTAACGGGATTAAGGTCGATTTAACAATAAAAAAACCGCCTCTATACAAGAAGCGGTCTTTTAATCTCAGATATAAGCCAAAAAGCTTATAAGCCTAATTTTTCAGCCACATAATCCGAGTCTTTATCGCCACGTCCAGAAAGATTGACCACAATGTTAATGCGCTTATCCATCTTAGGTGCTTCACGTAACGCCCAAGCCACTGCATGCGAACTTTCCAAAGCAGGTACAATGCCTTCTACACGAGAAAGTGTCATAAAAGCATCTAAACATTCCTGATCCGTCGCCGTTTCATACTGCACACGACCTAACTCTTTCAGGAAACTATGTTGTGGGCCTACACCGGGATAATCCAATCCTGAAGCGATTGAATGTACAGGTAGCGGCTCACCTTGATCATCTTCCAGTACATAACAAGCCATACCATGGATTTGACCAGGCTTACCTAAAGTCAATGTTGCCGAGTGCTTATCGGTTTCTAGACCATGACCCGCTGGTTCTACACCCACCAATTTTACTTCTGGCGCATTTAAAAATGCAGTAAATGCACCAATCGCATTCGATCCACCACCAACACAGGCAACCACATAATCAGGATTTTGTCCAAAACGCTCATTGGATTGGACTTTGATTTCATTGCCAATAATCGACTGAAAATCACGAACCATTTTCGGGAATGGATGTGGACCAACCACCGAACCAATAGCATAGATATAGTTTTTAGGATCTTTTAAATATTCTTCAAAAGCACTATCCACTGCATCTTTTAAGGTCGCTGTCCCTTGTGTCACTGAAACTAGCTTCGCACCCAAGATTTTCATCTTCACGACATTCGGATGCTCTTTTTCGATATCGACTTGGCCCATGTGAATTTCGCATGGAATACCCACAAGAGCACACGCTGTCGCCAAAGCCACACCATGCTGACCAGCACCGGTTTCAGCGATGACTTTGCTTTTGCCCATATATTTGGCCAGCAAGGCTTCGCCCAAACAATGGTTGATTTTATGCGCACCAGTATGGTTTAGATCTTCACGTTTTAAATAAATCTGCGCCCCACCCAATTGATCAGACAAACGCTTGGCATGAAACAATGGGCTTGGACGGCCAACATAATTTTTAAATAAGTCGTTTAACTCATCTTTAAACTCAGCGGTATGACGAATCTCTTCATAGGCTGCATTAATTTCATCCATCGCTTCTTTTAAATGTGGTGGAATAAACTGACCACCAAAGTTCCCAAAGAAACCTGCTTCATTGGGCAAAGCAACGCCATTAATTTGATGTTCCATGCATTTTCCTGTTCTTATAAAGTCTTGATATAAAATTTTAACGTGACAAATAGCGCGTCATATCTTCAATGCCCTTTAAGGTCATTGGAAACATATGATCTTCAAAAATTTCTTTAATCCAGTTAATGGTTTGGGTGTAATGCCAATAGCCTTCCATTTCAGGATTGAGCCAAGCGGTTTTGTCGAAATGCTGACGTAAACGTCTAAGCCACACTTCACCTGACTCTTCGTTCATATATTCCACTGAACCACCCGCAGATTTTAACTCATACGGTGCCATACTGGCATCACCGACCACGATGACCCGATAATCACGTCCATAGGTATGAAACAGATCCCATGTATTCATACGTGTCGAGCTACGACGATGGTTATCCTTCCAGACATAGTCATAGAGACAGTTATGGAAATAGAAATATTCGAGGGTTTTAAACTCTGATTTGGCCGCACTGAATAGCTTTTCACACTCAGCGATATAGGCATCCATCGAACCACCGACATCAAACAACATTAAAACTTTGATGCGGTTACGGCGTTCTGGAACCAATTGGACATCCAATATGCCTTGTTTAGCCGTTTCACGAATGGTGCCATCGACATCAAGCTCTTCCGCTGCACCTTGACGTGCGAACTTTCGCAAACGACGTAAAGCAATTTGCATCTGACGTGTACCCAAAACCTGATCATCATCAAGATTCTGGTATTTACGTTGTTCCCAAACTTTGACTGCGGAACGCTTACGTCCAGGTCCACCGATACGGACACCTTCTGGATGATCACCAAAAGCACCAAAAGGTGAAGTTCCCCCAGTGCCAACCATACGATTGCCACCCTGATGTTTTTTATGTTGTTCACGTAAGCGTTCTTCCAACATTTTCATCAGTTCTTCGAGAGAACCCGCTTTTTGCAATTCCGCACGTTGCTCAGGTGTAAGATGCTTCTCGAGTAGTTCCAGATCAAACCAGTCTTGTGGCAACTTTTGAACTTGTCTCAGTAACTCATCCAAGTCAAAAGTTTCGATGCCATCAAAGTAATCTTTCATGGCACGATCAAACTTATCAAAAAAACGTTCATCTTTGACTAAAACTGTTTTAGCCAATTGATAAAACTCTTCCTGATCTGCAAACACAAGACCTGAAGCTACCGCCTGATTAAGATCAATGAGCTCACGTGTTGTTACAGGTACGCCATATTTGCGTAAGGTGTAAAACAGTCGCACAAACATTTTTAAACACTCTTAGCGGCGTGACATAAAGGCTAAACGTTCAAGCAATTGCACATCTTGTTCATTTTTAATCAATGCACCATACAATGGTGGAATCGCTTTAGATTTATCGTGGTTTCGCAATACATCTTCAGGCATATCATCTGCCATCAATAAGCTTAACCAGTCAATCAATTCAGAAGTTGATGGCGGTTTCTTCAGATTCGGAATTTCACGTAATTTAAAGAATACCTGTAAGGCTTCACTGACCAAAGTATTTGAAATATTCGGGAAATGCACCGCGATGATTTCACGCATGGTCGCATCATCAGGGAATTCAATATAATGGAAGAAACAACGGCGCAAAAATGCGTCTGGAAGTTCTTTCTCGTTATTTGAAGTAATAATTACGATTGGGCGTTGTGTTGCAGTAATGGTCTCACCTGTCTCGTAAACATAAAACGACATTTTGTCGAGTTCATGCAACAAGTCATTTGGGAATTCAATATCCGCTTTGTCGATTTCATCAATCAACAAGACACAACGCTCTTCGCTGGTAAAAGCTTCCCACAATTTACCAGGTTTAATATAGTTTTTAATGTCGTAGACACGATCATCACCTAACTGGCTATCTCGCAAACGTGACACAGCATCATATTCATACAACCCTTGTTGGGCTTTGGTTGTCGATTTGATATGCCACGTAATCAACTTCAACCCAAGACTTTCCGCGACTTGCTCTGCAAGCAAGGTTTTACCAGTGCCAGGCTCACCTTTAACTAAAAGTGGCTTTTGCAAGGCACGTGCAGCTTTCACTGCAAGTCTTAAGCTATCGGTCGCAATATATTGATCTGTACCAGTAAAGTGTTGTGTATCAGCAGACATTTAAAAAAACCTTATTTTTCTATATTTAACATCGTATCTAAACTGAACGTGCAGTTTTATTTGCAGTGTATTTTGACCAGCAGAAACCGATCAGTAACCCCAAACCAATGACAAACAAAATCAATGATAAGTTTGACCAGATTAAGACATGCTCTTTAGTCAAAACACCAAAAAGCAAGCCAAAAATTGCTGGTGCTAAGGCCGAGTTTGGACCTTCAGAAATTGTAGGTGTTGCAAGAACTGCAAAAGCCACAATCCACAAAATTCCACCAATTGGATTCGGTAGGCGTGACATCAAACGATACCAACACCACAATGCAATCAGTGTCCCTGTAACATAAACAATGATCGCAACATTTTCTTCAGGAAACTGATCCAGTACTGAAAGAATGTTTGACCAAATTGCTGTTAGAGTTTCAAGCACCGCGTAAGCCCTCAGGTTCTACCGCATTTGGATTGATCAATCCTTCTGGCGGCATTTGAATAAAAAAGCCCTTGGTATTTAATGAATCTAAAACATGTAAAACGTTTGCACGTGCAAGTTTACGCTCATTATGAAGTTCTAAATGCATGACAAAAGTGGTTTTGCCAAATGCTTGTAAAACTGTTTCTGGAACACCTTCAAACGGGTTTTCTTGTTCCTTATCATCAGGATAATTTGGACGAGCAATATACATATACATTTCATCTTTCTTGCTCGATCTATAAATATCGCAGTGCATGTTTACTCACATCTATTAACAATCAAAGACAGCATACATGAAAATAAAAATGGATACATTAAGGATTGTTAACGCTAGAGTCGTCTTTTTTCCTTATTTACAATACAGCCTATTCCCGAGTATCCGCGCAGAATGTCATAATCAGACCATGATTTTTAGATGAAACAACGATGCAACAAAACAAATATGATGATCCGCACTTCTTTACCGAATACTCAAAAATGCCTCGTTCCGTGCATGGACTAAATGCTGCGGGTGAGTGGTCAGCATTTAAAGCACATATGCCTGAGTTAAAAGACAAAAAAGTTTTAGACTTAGGTTGTGGCTATGGCTGGCATTGTCAGTTTGCTGCTGAACACGGTGCTCGTTCAGTGATCGGAATTGATTTATCCGCTAAAATGCTTGAAAAAGCACGTCTCTTAACATCAGCGCAAAACGTAGATTATCAACAAACCGCGATCGAAGACTATGTGGCAGATACAGCAAGCGTTGATGTCATAATCAGTTCTCTCGCTTTGCATTATATTCAAGATATCCAGCCTGTGTTTGCCAAGGCGGCATCATTACTAACGGCTCAAGGCGAATTGTACTATTCGGTTGAACACCCTATTTTCACAGCCCGCGCACAACAAGATTGGTACTATGATGCAGAGCAACAGCCGATGCACTGGCCTGTTGATCACTATTTCGAACAAGGCAAAAGAGAAACCCATTTTCTAGATGCGAAAGTTGTGAAATACCACAGAACAATAGAAACTCATATTACAGCTTTATTAACGGCAGGTTTTGAAATTACAGCAGTGATTGAACCAACACCACCTGCAGAAATGGTTGCAAGCTTTGGTTGGCAAAATGAATTGAGACGGCCCATGATGCTCATCATCAAAGCTAAAAAAAAGAGCTAATAAATTAGCTCTTTGATTTTCTAACGTGCAATTTTCATTTGCATCGCTAAATATTCAATATCTTCTTTTAACAACGCAATCAATGGTTGCGTCAGAATGTCATAACGCCAGCCCATTAAATAACTCGGTAAGGACTGCTCATCTAAACGGAATACCACATGCTCATAGATCGCATTCATCCACTTCTTACGCAATAATACTTCTTTCGGTATTCCCGTTTTTAGGACTACACTTTCAATCAGTGCATCAATTTTAGGTGCAACTTCTTTAGAATTACTCTTTATCGGTTTAGCGATACGCAATGGCCACTCTTCTTCAGGTGGCAAGAACTTGAGTAAATCAAGAATCATCTTGCCATGCTCACGTACAATATTTGGACGAATATCTTTAATACGTGCCAATTGAAAATTATTACGTGGATTCTTTTCCACCAAATCAATCATGGTCGAGTTTCTAAGTATAAAACTACGTGGCTGATTCAATGCCTTGGTAATCTGTTCTCGCCATATACTCAATTGCTGCAGTTGCATCAATTCACGGCGTGAATGTCGATAATTACCAATATCGGTATATAGTTCTGCCAATGGTGTTTCAATAGCAATTTCTTTGGTGAGATTCTGACAATCTTCCAATACGTATTGATACAGCCCCTTCACTTTCAGATCATTTTTCAACGTATCAGCAAGTTTGGTCAAGTAAATCACATCATTCGCCGCATAGCACATCTGCTCTTGCGTCAATGGTCTTGCTAGCCAATCTGAACGGGTTTGATCTTTTTCAATCTCAATATTCAAACAGGTCTTCAGTGCATTCTGATAACTCACCTGTAAACCATGCCCCAAAAATGCCAGTGCAACTTGGGTATCAAATACATTATTTAATGGCTTTTGGTCTGCATAATGATAGATCAGGTCAATATCTTCACTACACGCATGGAAAACATTCTGTTGTGCAGCAAAAATTTTTGGCCAAAACTCGGTAAAATCCAAGCTTGCACCATCAAGTAATACAATCTGACCGTTTAAATTGATTTGGCAGACACCAAGTTTAGGATATAAGGTATCTACCTTAATAAACTCAGTATCAAGTGCATAGACAGAACACTGTTCCATCTGGCTGAGGAGAACAGCTAAATCATTTTGCTGTTGGATAAACTGAAACATGTGTGCTCAAATAAAAATAATATAGAACCATGCGCAATAGAACTGTTAAGTACCAGTCCTTGCTCAACTGAAATCAAATACAAAAAAAATAACTGGTATTCCATATACAAAACATGAAATCACTCCTCTTCCATTTATCAAAAAACGAAAATCCTTTTCGCTTGCTCATAGTGCCACAAATCATGCTAAATAGATCTACGATAATGTTAGACAATATGTAAAATTTAATTATTTGTTTAAATTAACAGCATGAATTTAATATAAATATAAAAAAATGCGAATGAAAGCTATTATTTCATTCGCATACGGTTATGTACAGCTTGGCTCAAAGTATGACTATCCACATATTCCAACTCACCACCTTGTGGTACGCCTTGTGCAATTCGAGTCATATGAATCGGTAAATGTTTGGTTGCTTCAACCAGATAATGCGCCGTGGCCTGTCCTTCAACAGTGGCATTGGTCGCCAAAATAACTTCTTGAATTTGCCCTGCACTGAGACGCTGAATGAGATAAGGAATCCCAATTTCCTCAGGGCCAATACCATCCAATGGAGAAAGATGTCCACCGAGAACATGATACTTTCCACGAAAACTGCCGCTCTGCTCGATTGCCATTACATCTGCGGGTGATTCAACCACACATAACAATTGTTCATCGCGCTCTGCCGAGGCACAAATATCGCAGATTTCATTTTCTGTTAATGAATGACAAATATGGCACTCATGAATATGGCTAGATGCTTCATGTAAGGCATGTGACAATGCAAAAGCACCTTCACGATTTTTCATTAACAAATGTAATGCCATACGTTGTGCTGATTTGGGACCAACACTTGGTAAAATACGCAATGCTTGAACTAATTGTTCAAATCTTTCACTAAACACAAATTAACTCTCATAATCTCCCTAACCCCTCTTCATTAAAGAGGGGTACTCCTCCCTTTTAAAAAAGGGAGGCTGGGAGGGATTTAAAATAAACCAGATAAACCTGGTGGTAAGCCCATGCCTGTGTTTGCACTTTGTAGCTTCTCTTCAGAAATAATTTCAACTTGACGCGCAGCATCGTTCATCGCAGCAGCAATCAAATCTTCAATCATATCTGCTTCGTCTTGTAATAAATCAGGACTGATTTCGATACGCTTAACCACATTACGGCAAGTCATGGTTACTTTAACTAAACCACCGCCTGCTTCCGCATGAACTTCAGTTTTTGCAAGCTCTTCTTTGGCTTTTTTAAGATTTGATTCCATATCTTTTTGCATGCGCTGAGCTTGCTGCATGAGCATATTAATGTTCATAAGTTTCTCTCGTTAAATTAAATCTAAACCGCGTGATATGTCGCGAATAATATCATCAATGTCTTCTAAACCAACAGACACACGAATCAAACCTTCTTCAATTCCTGCAGCTTGTTTAGCTTCAGCCGACATTCTACCATGCGAGGTGGTTGCTGGATGCGTAATTGTTGACTTAACGTCACCTAGATTACTGGTAATCGACAAGAAACGTGTGTTATCGATCACAGTCCAAGCACCTTCACGTTGACCTCTTACTACAAAAGATACAACACCGCCAAAACCTTTTTGCTGTTTTTTCGCCAGCTCATGCCCAGGATGATCAGCTAAACCTGCGTAGTACACCTTTTCAACTTTTTCATGTTGATGTAGCCATTCCGCAAGTTTTTGCGCACTTTCACAATGCGCTTTCATACGAATGCTCAGTGTTTCCAAGCCTTTCAAGAAAATCCATGCATTGAATGGACTCATCGAATTACCCAAAGTACGGATCACACCATTTACTTCTTCAAGCAGGTCATTTTTACCAACAACTGCACCACCAAGCGCACGACCTTGACCATCGATATATTTCGTTGCTGAATAAAGCACTAAATCCGCACCAAACTTAATCGGCTGTTGTAATACTGGCGTACAGAAACAGTTATCAACAGCAAATAAAGCACCATTGGCATGTGCTATATCAGCAATTGCCTGCATATCACCCACTTGTGCCAAAGGATTAGACGGCGTTTCAATAAAGAGAATACGCGTGTTTGGACGAATTGCCTGTTTCCAGCCTTCGAGATCATCCAAATCTACAAAGGTGACTTCAACTGCAAATTTCGCTACATATTTTTCAAATAAAGCGATGATTGAACCGAATACTGCACGAGAACAAATGACATGGTCGCCCGCTTTTAAATAGGCCATGCACATCGCATGGACTGCCGCCATGCCTGAACTGGTCGCCACTGCACGTTCTGCACCATCAAGTACCGCTAAACGTTTTTCAAAAGCTTGTACAGTTGGATTGGTATAACGTGAATAAGTATTACCAGCAATTTGCCCAGAGAATTTTGCAGCAGCATCGGCAGCACTTTCGCACACAAATGATGAGGTCAGAAAGATTGGCTCACTATGCTCACCTTCAGAGGTACGATCATGCCCTGTGCGAATTGCCAGTGTTTCTAATTGGTATTCTAAATCATCGCTTGGATTCATCGTTCTGTATGCCTTATGATCATAATGATTAAATGTGCCAATATTTTGATCGCCTAGGGTATTTAAGGTCAAGGCGTAAGATGAAATTATCGCTTAGACTTCGTGCAATCTTGACTCATGATGAGACAATCTAAGATGAAATCGCTTGTGGAACAGCAAAAAATAAATTTTAAACATCTGGCTATGCGTGTATTCGATGCCGACAAACTGGTTTTGTCTCAATCGACACCGTATCAAGTGATTGCGCAATTTAAACAAACCCGTGTTCGTTTCTACGCTTCAGAGAACAAACGTTATAAAGAACCTTTAGTTTTTGTCGCGCCTTTAGCAATCAATATGGATATCTATGATTTATATCCTTATCGTTCATTGGTCAAACACTTTCAGGAAAGTGGTTTTGATGTTTATCTCATTGATTGGGGTAAACTCACCTATAAAAATTATCAAATTAACTTCTTATCTTTTATTGATAAGTTTATTCCAAAATGTATTGAAGCCATTCAGCAGCATTCCAAATCTGAAAAAATTTCACTACACGGTTGGAGTATGGCGGGAATTTTTGTCACGCTTTATACCGCTCGCCATCAGCCAAGTGTGGTGAAAAACCTTGTGGTCTTAGGTAGCCCAATCGATAGCTACGCTTCGGGTTATATTGGCAAACTCTATAAAACTTTGGCGTATCTCACCACCCGTAACCCAACCATTAAAGATTACATCTATAACCGTTTACCAAAGTTAATGATTCACTCACCCGGCTTCCTAAACTCGCTTGGATTCAAGCTGTTAGACCCTAAAGGCTGGATTGATGGCAATATACAATTACTGAAAAACTTAGATAATCTGAAGCTGGTACAAGAAGATGCGACGCTTAGCCATTTCTTAAATAACATGATTGATTATCCAGGTGGTGTGAACCAAGATATGTTGTTTAATGTTTGGTTGCAGAACCCTTTAAAAAACGGCGCAATTCAGCTTAAAAACAAAACCATTGAATTAAAGAACATCAATTGTTCTCTATTCGTGGGCGCAGGTAAAGGTGATCAACTTGTGACTTCTGAGTCTGCGTTTCCACTGACCCAGTTGACAAGCAGCCAAGATGTCACGTTTACTCTTATCCCTGGCGGGCACTTAGGTTTAATGTCCAGTCAAAACAGTTACATTGAGTTCTGGCCAACGCTGGTGACATGGTTAGCCGAACGATCGACGCAAATAAAAAGGTAAAGTATGACTCAATCTGTTGCATTCATTGGTTTAGGTGCTATGGGCTATCGTATGGCAGCGCATCTTCCTAAATATTTCGAAAACGTTTATGTCTGGAATCGAAATTTTAGTAAAGCAGAACAACATGCAACAGAATTTGGAACTCAAGCCGTTGAACTTGCTCAAGCGGTTCAGGCCGATGTTATCTTTTCTTGTTTACCCACAAGTGATGATGTTGAAGCCTTAATTGAAAATATTGAGATCAAATCAGGTTCGATCTGGATTGACTGTACCAGTGGCGTGCCTGAAGCTGCACGCCGTCTGGCTGAGAAATTGAAAGCTAAAAATGTGGACTTTTTAGATGCACCTGTCAGTGGACAAACCGTTGGTGCTGAAAATGCAACTTTAACCGTTATGGTTGGCGGTGATGTCAATGCTTTTGAACGTGCTTACCCTGCAATGGCAGCAGTTGGTAAATTAATTCAGCATGTTGGTGAATCTGGTGCGGGCTTTGCGGTGAAAGCTATTAATAATATGTTGCTCGCTGTGAATTTGTGGTCTGTTGCCGAAGGTTTTAGTACCTTAAAAGCACATGGTGTCAATCTAGATGCGGCTTTGAACTGTATAAATGCTTCTAGCGGCAAAAGTTTAGTTACAGAAACCATTTTTCCACAACGTGTATTAAGTCGAGAGTTTCCTGTGACGTTTGGACTTCCATTACTGGCGAAAGATACAGGTATCGCTCTTGATCTCGTCAAGGATGCCAAACTCCCTGCTCCAATTCTATCGTTAACGCAAAGTTTGATTCAGGCGGCTAACCTCACGGCTGAACCCGATAGTGACTTCTCGGCAGCCGTTAAAATGTATGAATCTTGGAGTAAAATTACGCTGAAATAAGAAAATTTTAGTGTAAAAAATCTTTTTAAAACATTAAAACCGCTCTTTAGAGCGGTTTTTTATGAGGGTAAATTTGCTACTCTACGGTCAGCAGGTCCAAAATGTCTCTTTCGATATAATATAGCCTTTGAACGATCTGATTATCGTGATTTAAAATTTTTAGTCATTAGAGGAAAGTTATCTAGGATGGTAAGGATGGCCATTGAATTACATGGAAAACTTAATGAAACTTGTGAAATAAAAGTATTGGTTGGCCTAATAAATCACTTTTTAGATCACGCTAATTTTTTTGGAATTGATAGACAAACGTTACTATTACACAGTGGCCTTACAGAGAAACTATTGCATGATTCAAATCAGTGTATATCCCTTCATTACCTTGAAAAACTTGTAGCCTATACATACTCGATTTGTAATGATCCATTGATCGTATTGGCTTTTTTCAAAAAAATGGATTCCACCGCCTATGGTGTGTTGGGACACTTAGTACCCTTATCTGCTAATTTAAATAAAGCCATAGAAACATTAAAAGAATTTCAGCCATTAATCGGATGTATTGGTGATATATCCCTACAAGTTAGCCCTGAAATTGTCTATTGGAAGTGGAAATGTAGATCAAATGATCTAATATTCAGCCGCTGTGCGAATGAGTATAATTTATTGTGGTGGATAAGCTTAATCAGTCTGGTTCGAAATGAGGATTTTTCTATACTTAAGGCAGTTCATTTCACCCATAACTTACCAAAACCTGAATTGCAAAAATATTATGATGAGTTCTTTGGATGCCCTGTCCACTTTAATCAACCGGAAACAGCTTTATTATTACATCCTAAGTCTTTAAATATGACCTTAAAAACTGGCAATGCAGGCTTGTATGATAGTGTGCGATTATTTGCCTCGAAACTATTAGAACAACAAAAATTTGAGCAAACTTTTACTCAACAAGTTAAGTCACAAATTTATTTACTCCTCTCTCATGATCGCCTTTCTCGCGAAAATGTCGCGGAGCAATTAGGTATGACGGTTAGAACCTTAAGTAGAAAATTACAACTCGAACAAAGTTCTTATAGTGATCTACTCGATAAAGTCCGATTCGAGCTTGCAGTCAATTATTTAGAGAATTATCAACATTCCATATTATTCATTGCTAAAGCATTGGGCTTTTATACCAGTCATTCCTTTATTACTTGGTTTAAATTACAAACAAATTTGACGCCAAACCAATATCGTAAAAATTCTAAGGCAAAAATGGCTGAAATCTAAACTTTATTCTCCATGATCTGATCCTCGCTCATTTGTCCTATATTAGAAATGATGTGGCTCAGATGCGTTATTTTTCACGCATAAATTAATAATATGATGAAATAAGAGGACATCAATCGTCTTAATACTTATTTCAAGGGTATTTGATGATGATATTGCCCGCTTCGTTGTTGTGTTGAAAATTCGAAGAAAAACAAAAAGAGACATAACGTTATTTTACAAGGATCTTTTACCCTAAGACATGCCGATCATGATTTTCTGATGTAAAGCTATGCACGGATTTGGGTGAAGCAAAGGGAGTTAATATGAAAGCAAATCAAAATACAAGCAATCGTTAGTATTAATCTTGCTCGGAATCTCAATTTCAGGTTGTGGTGGAGACAATCACAGTACGGCAGAGATTTCCCCTGAAACAGGAAGTTCATGTCCAACAATCATGGATGAAGCATCTTTTACTGATGCTAAGACTTTAGAAAAACTCGTACAAGTTGGTCCTGAATTAGCACAATTGCGATCGACTGGTAGCCAAGCACACCAACAATTGGTGGACTGGATTGAACTTGAAGCGAAGAAAATACCCAATATGCATGTTCAGTCAGACAGTTATGAGATTCAACGTTGGCAACCCTTACTCAGTGCTGAGAATGGTAAAGGACGCAGTTTATTTCGCTCAGGGCAGTTATCTGTTAATGGTAAAGAGATTCCGATTGCTGGGGCTGTTCCTTATTCATTCGGTACAACATTAACAGGAAACACGGGGCAATTGGTTTTCCTAGCAAGCAATCAACCAATAACGGCTGAACATAAAGGTAAAATTATCGTACGTGAAATTCCAACGTCACAAGACCCCGTATATGCCAATGTCGTTGCGCCTCCTTATATATTTTTATTTCAGTTTGCTAAATATTTAAGTCAATCTCTGAATGAACTCAAAGCACAACGATATGACAAACCCTTTTTAGCGGGCGAGTTAATGAATAAAGATCTCATCGCGGCTGGCAAGGTTGGCGCCGCAGGTGTGATTCTTGGGTTTGACGTTCCTAGAGAACAAATACAAGATTACTTCGATCCACATAACGGTTTGCATTATAAGCTTCCTGCTGTCTTTTTAGGTTCGGATGAACTTGCTGAAGTAAAACAATTTGCATCGGCAAACACTCAGGCTAAGATTATTGTTCAAGCTGAGAGAGATACAACAACGACTCGAAATTTGATTGCAACGCTACCCGGTCAAAGCAGTGAAAAAATCGTATTTGTTGCAAATACAGATGGTAATACTTGGGTACAAGAAAATGGTGTAAGCGGTATGCTTGCGTTGGCGCAATATTTTGCAAAATTACCATTAAAATGCCGACCTAAAACCTACGAGTTTGCATTTAATACAGCCCATCTGCATATGTCTAAAGAAGGAACTTTTAGATATATGGAACAACTGAATCAAGAATATAAAGCAGGTAAAGTCAGCTTCGTTTTTGCTGTTGAACATTTAGGAACGCGTGAGATCATTGCCAAACCTAGACAAGACGGTGGTTTTGGACGGACTTTAGCTTTTACAGGTAAATCGGAGCCACAAGCTTGGTTTGTTCCTGAAGACCATGCTTTGATGCAAAAAGTCGTAATTGAAGCAGCACAAAGACGTAAATTACCGACAGTCATGATAGCGACTGGGCAAGATGTTCCCAACACTCAACGTTCACCTAAACAGTGTAATTTCGGCGGTATTGGAAATGCATCACATCAAAACTTAATTCCAACCATGGCTACGATTTCAGGACCATGGTCACTTTGGGCACCTTCATTTGGCAAAGATGCAATTGATTTCAATCTCATGAGAGATCAGTTACTTGCAATTGGCGATACAGTTTTAGCTTTACAAAACCATACCAAAACTGAAATTGATGGACCTTATACGGCGTGGAGAATAGCAAGCGAGAATGGAAAACTGACTTGTTCTCACTCAATTAATAATGGTGTAGAAGATGCCCCAAATGCTGTAAGTGAATAATAGAATAGGCTGATTATCTTTTATAGCCTTAGGTTAAAATATTAAAAACCGCTCAACAGAGCGGTTTTTATATCAACATTCTTTTTATTTATATCAAATTACGATTGTTCAAAACACTTAATTTACTTAAAATTATTCATCTTATATTTTAATAATTCATAACATATTTTTGAGGGAATAATGAAATTTCTACCGACTGAAATAGACAATAAAAAGTCTATACAGCTAATCATTAAATTTTTTAAAGCTTAGATAACCTTTTCTTCTTTTTAACTTCTGATTCATTATTAATTTAAAGAGGTATCTCGAATTAGATTTATCTCTTGGACTTATATATTTATGCGCAAACTCCCAGTACCAGAAAATCTTCCCTATGATCTTACTACAATTTACTATCGCCTCTTTATGCAACTTCCTATAGGTGAGTTAAAGGATACTGTAGACTTAGAAACAGCACTTAATCAAGTAAATGCTCATGATGTTCACGCCTTACAGAATTATCCACCCCATCAATTATCAGCATACACAGGCTGGTCAATTAATTCAGAATCAACTCAAATTGCAAGTAAAAAAAATCCTGTATTAATTGATCATTTATACTTCTGGGGGCCGCAACTCTATCGATCAGTGAACCCATATAAACTAGATCTAAGAGGTAAAAATCTACTCAAAATTCCACAATATACGAAATTACCTGAATTTGTTGATGCTATCATTCCAGAAGACGATGAGCGTTTAGATGTTTCTGATTACGATAATAAAAAAATTATAGCGCCAATATCTTTAATGCAAGGTGTCATCCAACAAGGAAGCGTAATTAAACAAGGTGATCTGATCTTAGCTAAAAATGAGAAAATCTCACCAGAAAAATTGATTGCGCTAAGACGCGCTGGAATTAAACAACTGACAATTTATAGAGATCCACGAATTCTCGTTGTTAGTATGCATAACTTTGACGACGAGCATACACGTTGTGAAGAAAGCTTGTATGTTAAAGACGTATTGAAAACGTGGGGCTATAAACAGATCGAGATTAAACTGCTTAAACCACAGCGCTATGATTCCGCATTTAATAGTCTTAAGAAGGAGGAAGATCCTACTTTAGATGATTCATTAACAACAAATTGGGAGGATTATAATCAATTTTTTGAAGATCATATTCCTAATTTTGATGTGATGATTCTATGTTCTCATAAGGACATTGGTGGCTCAGTATTTTCAATCGGTAGACTTTCTGCCTTTGATCCTGGCAGTATGACCTCAAATTTCCAAACACGCTCTATCCCTGCTAATGAAATGAGCATTATTAGAAGTATGCCTAGAACACCTCCCATACGTGAAACGGTTCAAATATACGATGATCAGGGTAACCATAAAGGCTTAAAAGTCATCATTACAGAAGATAAAACAACAATCATTAATTTACCTGGTGATATGCAAGATATTGCCTTACTCATGCATTTCATGGTGAAGTATATTTTAAATAAACATGATCCCGACTTTCTCAACAAAATATTTATAAAAGGTCGTGCTAAACATAAAATTGAGCCCGATCAAAATAAGAAAAAATTGTTATGGGGTAAATATCAATTGCAAGACGATGGTCAATATTCATTAGAGGTCGTTGAACAACAGCACACATATCAGGTAGAACCGTTTCTTACTGCAAATTGTATTGTGATTGTTCCTTTTGCAGAGCAACCAATTCAATCAAATGAAATGCTTCATTTTATAAAGATTGATTAGGTGCAAATTGAATAATTAAAGTTGTGCAATGTATAAAAAGCCATAACTAACAAGGTTATGGCTTTTTATTCGTTTTATAGTTCAAAAGATTCAGAATGAGACATTTTTCTGTTGCTACATAAAACCATTATTTCGCTCAATAAAGACAACCTCATCCACCGAGGCACAAATCCTGATTTCATCTCCAAGAGACCACTCTGCTACTCTCGCCGCCATAGCAGCAGGTACACCATTTGATCCTGGTCCTGCTGGTACGTCATACGTTGCATGGGCGTCATGCGGTAACAGTACAGCATAACCAAGCTCTAATGCAGCACGTGCAGTTGCAGCAACACACATCTCAGATAGAACACCACATATGGCTATAGACTTAACCTGATGATCATCCAAAATTTGTTGAAGTGATGTTCCTTTAAAACCACTATCTTCACTTTTCCGTATAGTAACTTCATGTGGCTGTGGAGGAAAAAATAACTCCCAGCCAACTTGATATGGTTCATCTAAAGCTCCAACCTCGCCATCATTTTGCAGGAAAATCACTGGCACATGAGCCGATCTCGCGTTGGCAATTAGAATACGGATTGAAGCAAGCAATTGCTTTGATGCAGGTACTGCTTCCGCACCTGATACAAAAGCATTTTGTATATCAACAACAATCAAAGCATCGACAATATTTGCTTGAATTGAAATAGCAGTCTCCTCTATTGATTCAAGATCAATTTGGTCATAGGGCTTATTTAGTATTCACATCAATTTTGAAAATTTTTCCATTACAAACCAGAACCGTGTAGATCTGCATATCAATTTCATAAACATATTCTGTAGCCTCACATGAGCGACGACCTTCTTTGTGAATGAAATATCTTGGGTAAGGCTTTCCCATTTTCCTGAGCAAGTCACTTTCGCTATCCCCTACATTAACAAGCTCATATGAGGAGCGCATTGAATTCGTGTCTCGTGCAAAAGTAGTTGTTGATATTAATGCTGAAATTATTGCAAAAATTATATATTTCATTTTATAAGCCGTTTGTTATTAGTGCAATTAATTTACCAAACGGTTAAAATAAAGTCATTAGAAGAAAACCCTCCTATTGAGCTTTATTTTAACTAATTGTTTTAAGGTGAAATTTAAAGCATAGTTCCACAAATGTCTGTTGTACCTGTAGGATATGAATATTCTAATTTTTCACTATCTGTAATTAGTTCAATTGATACTTCTTGATTTAATTTTGTGGAAGTTGAGAGAAATCCATCGAAACCAGATGCAATCATGAAACTCAACTCAGTAATTGGATTGGTGTATGACCATTGATATCCTTTATTAACACCGTTAAGGATATACCCCACTTGTTTGGTTTGTTTATTTATATAGACACCAAACCTATTGCTCGCATTTGGAATTTGCTCATCCACCCGAGTTGTTGGTAAATGATCACCCGAGCCAAATAACATTGCTATTCCTCCATTATTATTACTTATTGGCGCGATCAATAAACCACCATTCGTAGGCGAAAAATGGCGAGCCCATCCAGCAGCTACCTCATTTCCAGTTAGTCCAGTAGGTTTTATAACTTTATATTCAAAAGCAACAATTTGAGAATTAAGAGGTAAAGATTTAGGAGTAGAGGTTGTTGCTGCGCTTTCTAAACTAAAATTAGCTGTATAAGTTTTTATTTTTTGGGAAGTATAATTTACGTAATCAAGTGGATTACTCGATGGTAAAGGTCCACCTACAGCATCTATAGACATCGCTCCTAAAGTGCACTCTGCAAATACGCTGCTGATTGATACCGTACCGATCACCATCCCTATAAATATTTTTTTCACTTCATTTTCCTTTTTAATGATAGTTCAGTATATATAAATAGTTTAAAGTACTATTCCACAGATATCGGTTGTACCCAAAGCATAAGTCAAACCTATTTTGCTCCTATCAGTAATTAACTCACCTGAAATCGTCTGCCCAATATTAGGATCATTATTTTTAACATTGATTGTATAACCAGACGTAAAAAAGCTTATTTTGCTGGGTACTCCATTAAATGACGAAATATAACCTTTATTAACTCCATTAATATTTACACCTATTTGCTTTGTGTTTTGGTTGATAAACAAACCAATTCTTAAGCCAGGGATAGATGAAATTGCAACTGGATATAGATTTGTAGTCTCATTACCTCCATTCACATCACTAAAGTTAACTTTTATATAGCTTCCTGATACTGAGTCATTAATTACATAAATATTTCCTATTTTTAGACCATTCGTTGTATCAGTGAGTACAATGTTATAACCAATGGCAATAAATGTATCACCTGTAGCAGGTGCATTAGCAAAGCTATTAATTAAGAATTCGAAAGCACTTTGCCCACTCGTAACTATGTTTTTATCTCCAATTAAAGATTGATTACTGATAGCTAATTGCTGTGCTGTATTAGAGCTGGTCGCAAAAAACATTTTGATTTTGTATGTATCAGCTTCATTACTTGCAACTTGAAATGAGCTTTTTTGATTTGAAACAATTGGAAATTTTAACGTTGGTACTGTAGTTGGTATCGCTGATACTTCTGCTGATGTTGCATCAAGATTATATGTACAAGCAGCAAAGCTGCTTATTGTAGTCATCGCAGTAACAAATGTTCCTAGAATTACCCTTTTCATTTATTTTCCTTTTTTATAATAGAACGTTCAGTATACATTTTTCATTAAATTAGTGAGTAAAAACAGATGAATGGATACCGTTTTCATTTTACTCATGGAGATAGTGCGCATAAAAAACCCACGCCTGAGCATGGGTCAACATTTTCAAATAATAAGTAGCCTACGCAGCCCCTACATATCGATAAATACTGCCATCTTTTGGGTTCTCAAAAAGCAAATCCATATTAGGCAAAAGAATCTCTCCTTCAACTTCGATATGTTCAATTCGTTTAAAGAAAGGAATTTCTTGATCATTAATGGCCTTTACTTTGGCAGTTGCGATCTTTTCAGCCTCAAATTGATCCTTTACCTTAATTTTTATAGTGTTCATTAAAAACTCCAATTTTTTAAATTTTAAATACAACAGCAAAACCAAAATTTAGAACGATGAAATTGCTGAATAAGCCAGCGGCATCGCAAAGAAAGTTAAAACAAATGCTGCAGAACGTTGCAAATTACGTTGATTCAACCAAGAAACTTTGTTGGAAATTAAAATCGATCCAAACGCAATCCATAAGAAAGCAATTGGGGTAATCAAAGCTAAGAACGTTCCCATATGAATAAGATATTCATGCGGGTTGAGCCAAGCAGTATGTGGAAAAATGGCTGAAGCAAATAATAAAGCTTTTGGGTTAAGTAAGGTCGCTACGAATAAAGCCTTAGATGTAATCAAAGGTTGATTCAAATCTAAGTCTTTTGTTGAAGTAATCCATAATTTAATTGCCAAATAAATAATAAAAGTCGCACTAAGCAATTTAATTAAAGGAGGTAGCCAAGGTACATAGTGTGAAACGGACTCAAGTAAAAAGCCCCATGTTGTAATGGCAATAAAATAACCGATAACCTCCGCGGGGATGAGTTTCAATGAGCGTTTAATACCGGCTTGGATTCCAGAAGAAGCCAGTAATGTATTCGTTGGACCTGGTGTTAGTAAGATCGTAATAATCAAACCAATAAACAGAAATGACACCATAGACAAATACCTTTGCTAAGTTTCGCAAACGCAATATGGCAAAATAGATCATTGCTTGTCGACAAAATGGTTGTAACCAAAAATATTATGATTGTTTTTTTATTTTATAAATCAGTACTTTAATTTGTTATAAATTTAATTCAACACTTCATGAACCTATCATAAACATGTGATAAAAATCACATTTTATTAATAATTCCATGTAGATAGCCTGCACTAGTTCACATAATATTTCAATTCACGATCAAAATGCATAAATGCAATCTAGGCAGATATCAATATCCAACGTAATAGATATCTATCAGTGAGGTACCCGATCTTATCTACCCTATATCTTCTACGTTAGAGAATAATGATTAATGAAATCGATCGTTCCTGTTACAGACTAAAGTATACAAGGCATTGTTTTTTCTATATAACAAGTGTTCAACCTTCAAAATGAGCATACCCATGATGAAGTCTGTAAGGCTTTTATATGTAAGTAAAATTAAGAATATTGACTCAAACTTAAAAAACGATCTGATTAAAATCTTAGATGAAGCGGTGGATTTTAATTATCGCAATGATATTAGAGGTGTTTTATATTATGGGCATGGTTATTTTGTGCAATGCTTAGAAGGCCAAAAGCATATAGTTGATGATTTGTTTTATAACAAGATTGTGAAAGATGAACGACATATCAATTGTGAAATCCTCTATTACACAGAATGTGAGAATCAATTTTTCTCACAGTGGTCTATGAAATTTTCACCTATTAATCAAAACATTTCAGATTTTTTCCTGAAATATCATTTAGAAGAGTTCAACCCTTATCTGTTAACAGTCGAAACTGTTGAGAAATTTGTCTCCATTCTAGCTGGTGAGCCTGAATATGATGTACAAGCTTATGCTTCATGAAGGTAAAACATTCTATCTAAAATAAGAAATAAATTGGTAAAAAGCATCTTTAATATGACTTTTTACCGATTGGAATAAAAATTAACAAAAATAAATTGAAGTCCTTAACCAACAGTGCTTATATGGCTAACGAAGAGGACGACCTCTTTATTCAAATTTTCAAGCTTTAGGACGACCTAAAATATTAATAATGAGGTGTCGAAATGGCTTGGGCTTATCTCATCTTAGCTGGTATTTTTGAAATCGTATGGGCATATTCAATGAAAATGTCTGACGGTTTTACCAAGCTTACTCCTAGCGTCATTACTATTGTATTCATGATCTTAAGCTTTGGCTTACTCGCCGTGGCTATGAAAAGTTTACCTTTAGGTACTGCTTATACAATTTGGGTCGGTATTGGCGCTGTCGGTGCATTTCTGATTGGAATTTTTTTCCTACACGAGCCAATGGGGTTTTTACGCCTATTAGCAGCTGCATCGATCATATTCGGTGTTGTGTTGATGAAGGTCACCACACACTAGTTTAACGACTATAAAAGCCCTCAGATGAGGGCTTTTATTACTTTTGGAGAACAGTGTTCTGTGTACCTCCCCAAGATAAGCCAAAAGTATTTTTCCTTAATCTAAATCTCGTACTTAATTTGGATTAATAAAATAGAAATATACGATAAGAGTCGCTAGCAGAATGCTCGCAAGTGTTAAGTAGAACCCCGTTGTATTGAAGCTTTTCAAGAATTTTAAAATAGTCATATTTCTCAATTTATTGATAAGTTAAGAGAATTATCACACAATTCAGCTTTGATTCACGTTTTAATTGAACAAAAAACGACCACTTGTGCGCTTTATCTTTTAGTGTCGCTCATATAACTCAAATACCTGCGACGGCAATCTGTATATTTATTATTGAGCGTTACTACTCATAACAATATGTATTTTATATCTCTTAAAACAGAGAATTATCATGTAGAGAAGAGCAACCACTCAACGAAGTACTCTTCTCCACAGCCTCTATCTAATATTTAGAAGCGATAGCCAACACCCACGTAGGTAATAAGCGGATCAATATCAATTTTTGTTGTTGCATGGATTAATGTATTTCCAGTTGTATTATTGACAACATTGATCATCAACTTCGCATAACAATATGTTTTTCGAATATAACCATAAATATATTTTTATCAAACGTTATATTTTAATTCCTGATAAAAGGTGATTAATCACTTAAATAGTGTGAACTGATTAACAAATGCACAGTCATTTTTTATTGATTAGTAAATTAAATTTAAAAACAAAATGAAGTTATTTTAATGAAAAAATCTAAAGCTATGACGCTTAGCCATACAAATAATGCTTATCTTTTTAAAAATAAGTCTCTTTCCAGTTCACGACGCCGAACCAATCCTTTTAACGTTTTGCCTCCACCTTTATTCCAAACAAGGAATTGATCTGCTGCACCGACATAGTCATTCGTATTTAGTTTTTTCAGAAGTGTGGAGTTTTTAAAAGCTGTTGGCCCAATGTTATAAGTCAAAGAAACCAGTGCATCGAATTGATTTTGAGACAGTGGAACAATTACTGCATGATTGACTGTAGATTGAAATCGTCTTAAATCATGTTGAAAAAAGGACTTTGCCTGCTCTAATGTACAACAATCACCCTTCTTAACTCGAATACCATTTGGATAAACAGTGGTGCCAAAACCAATAGTCCACACACCAACGCCATCATCATAGGATTGTAATTTTAAATCTTCAAAGCTTGTAATCAGGTGAATACCATCAACACTTATTGTCATTGTAGAGTCGACGGCAACGCCAAGTGTTTCAACCGAATCGCTTGCTGTTGCAATATTGCTTAATTCATTGTTAGCGTACTTCTTTGTTCTTATTAATCTGCCAACAGCTATTTTTCTTAAGCAATCAAATAGCGCTTTCATCGATCATTCCTGTGTAACAGCTTTATCACTTATGTGCTCAATGAAAAGATAATGGTCAAAGTATACATCATCAAATTGCTCTGACACTTTCGATCAGCATTCCTTAAAACCATCAATCAAGTAATAAGATTTGTGAATCATGTCGCTCTTATTTAAGCAATAAAAACGCTTTCCGAAGTATAGTGACTTTATTCTCGTCATTCTAAGAATAAATACTTAATACATTTCCAAGATTAAAAAAGCATATGGAAGGCAGTGTTAGCTTACCCCAATCCTAACCTTAATTTGGATTAATAAAGTAAAAATATACGATAAGACAAGCCAGTAATAGAGTGGCAAGTGCTAGATAAGAGCCTGTCGTATTGAAGCTTTTCAAAAATTTTAAGATATCCATATTTTCACCCCTTAAAACGAGGCGATTATCACACATTTATGCAAAATTGTGACATATATTATGACAAAAAAATTATCATTTCAGTCCAAAATTACGCTGCATCCAACCTATTTTCTACTGTTTTAACTTGATTCAGCAGGTCAGTTGAAGTCTAGACATCCAACGAATTGCCATTATAAACATACATAGCAAGCAGTAAGCTTAGAAGGCATCACTTGCTGTGAGCCTTCCACTGTTTCTGTCAGCAATTTAATTTTTAAAACGTAAAAACTATGTTTCTTGAATTTAAATCGGGACTTAATAAATTTTGTGGATTCTTAAAATTTTTTCTCTATTGGTAGTCCTTTATTCTATGTATTTTTATTACTGTTGTCGCACCAACAACCTTCCACATCCCCAAATTTAACAATATAAATCAATATTATAAATTAAGTTTAAATTTCAAATATAAAAAAACCGTACTCTTTGGTACGGTCTTTAGAAATCTTAAATTATTCGACTTTCTTCCAAAAAATAACGGGTACATTGAACTCATATTTAATTAAGAATGCGCAAGCGATAAGACCAACACATACTGAAAGTAATGTTAAATCTCCAAGTACGCTACCCACAATAAGAATTACCAAACCAAGTATATTCAAAATATAAAAGACAACGACTCCCAGCCCATCATTCATCATGTTCCCCAAAACACAATTTCAAGAGCATATAAATTAATTCTATTACAAACTTTATACAATAGAGTTGAATGATTGAATTTTATGCATAATTCTTTTAGTTTAAGTGATTTTCCCTGTTACAAAATTTTACATAGCGTGCGTTGATTCACAAATGTTTATTTCCATCGAAAGATTTAAAACTATTGAAGGGTCATTTTTAACATTAAGTTTTGGAATTTTTATAAATAACACAAGTTAATAATAGGAAGTTTTTAATCTCACTCTTGTTGAAAATCGTAGTTATCATCAAGTTCTATCTCGAAAGGCTGAGTTATCAATATTGGGTACTCAACTTTTTTATCTTCTATTGGTTTAAAAGTTGCCTTCTTTACTGCGTTGATTATTTTCTCATCTATTTGATTAGATCCGCTACTTTTCTTAAGCAAAACATCATGGCGACCATCTTTGTACAGCTTAATCAAAACTTCAGCCTGAACAACTTTATGTTCTCTTTTGAAATTTTCATCAACAGCAAATACATCTGCACTTATGAGAAAAAGAGCTAGAAATCGTAAAATATTTTTCATACTTGCTGAGTAAATCTAGAACATATTTTTTTAAGACTAACCTATATTACCGTCATCTGGCACAATACTCAGATGAGTTTCTACCCTATCTTTATCCTATGAATCTTTAGCCCTAAGAATAAATAGTAGTCAGTTTTACTCTTTAGATTAGTAATAGTTATTTCTATCAAACAATCTTGCCGTAACGTTTAATGCGTGGATATAGGCTAAATGAGATCTTCAATCTTCAAATATACTTTCCCAAATTAAAAAGCCCACTCTAATGAGTGGGCTTCCCCTTAATTCTTTTGCGCTGAATGAAGGTTATTGTTGTTTAGTTATTATCAAACAACACGACAAATATAGATAAAAGTGTGATGCAAATCAACAAAATCATGCGATTTTCGCAATTATTTTAAAGATTATCTAAATAATTAAACATCTATAGGCGCTGTTCATGACAAAGATGCAGCTTGTTTTCTTCGACCAAATCTAATTCTCTTCGCAGTAACTCATGCCATGTGCATCAACTCATGATCACCTTTAATTCCAACAAGCTCCTTATTCACCCAACTCATCAAATAACTATCCTTTGTGCCTATACCCTAAGCGCTTTCATTAAAGCTATCTTTCTTTCACAATATTTAAATATGCAGTTCTTATTTACCTAGATAGCCAGATAAAATGCCCTACAACTAAAACGGACATTAGCTGAGATAGCAATAAATATAATTACTTGTTTTATATGAAATTAAATAAAAACCATTGATATATAAGGTTTTTCCGTATTATATGGATAAATTATGGAGTAAAATTACACTCGTACTATACAGTTTCATTGAAATTTTATTAATTAACCTTATATTGGTATATACGTAGCAATCAAGTGCCATATGAATAAATTCCATACAGCTTTGATTTATACTTTTTTGATTAGAGGAACACCTCATGAATAAGTTAATGGTTGCAGTTTTCGCGGGCTTAGTTACCCTGACAGGTTTTAGTGTACAAGCTGCAACACCAGAACAAGAATGTAAAAAGTTACAGGATGACTATAATCTGATCTATGCATCTAAAGGTTTCTGTTTCAAAGACGCAGATGCTAAAGCAAAATTTGGTAATGAAAACTGCCACACTACGAAACCTAAGTTTTCAGACAAAGAGCAACAACGACTTGATGAAATCAAGGCTCGCCAAAAAGAGCTAAACTGTAAATAAACAGTTTTTTACGGAGTTAACTACTCCGTATCACTCTATATGAATTGAGTGAGCTTTCACCGATTAAAACATACGCCCTATTTAAAGGATGAATCATGGCATACGATGACCAAAATATTTTTGCACGCATCCTTCGTGGTGAGCTACCTGCGATCAAAATCTATGAAGATGATCAGGTCCTCGCTTTTATGGATATCATGCCCCAAGCAGATGGTCATGCTTTAGTGATTCCCAAAACACCTGCCGTAACTTTGCTAGATCTACCAGCTGAAGCGGCAGCATATACCATCCAAATTGTGCAAAAAATTGCAAAAGCAATAGAAACAGCTTTAGATGCTAAAGGCATTGTTTTGATGCAATTGTCTGGCGCAGCTGCTGGGCAAACTGTACCTCATGTCCACTTCCATTTGATCCCAAGTTCAGTGCATGAACTTGGTCGTCATGCGGCAAAAATAGGTGATCAAGAAAAAATTCAAGCATTAGCAGAAAAGATCAAAGCTGCACTCTAGTTTTTGATTTCTAAAAGGACGGAGTTTTTACTCCGTTTTTTTTGTATTCTAATTAAATGAAAAATAATAAGAAATATAATTATTACTAAATATGAATCGTCATCAAACTGTCATTTTTCTTTCACTTCTCTGTCACAAAGTTTACCGATACTGCATACAAGTCAGTGAGCTATGTAACTTTATGTACATAAGCAAGCTCATAACAGTAACTAAGGCATCAGCCATTTACAAAAAGTGTTTTGGAGAAATCTCAATGAAAAAATTGCTTCTTGCTGCTACTGTAGCAACTTTAGCCATGAATGCAGCGCAAGCAGCACCAACATTGTATGGTAAGCTCAATGTGACTTTGGACCAAATTGATAATAATGGCTTTAAAGATGAAAGCGTAACTAAAGTAAACTCAAACGCTTCTCGTATCGGGGTGAAAGGCGAAGAAAAACTGACTGACAACCTTTCTGCAGTTTACTTGATTGAATGGCAATTCAATGCGGATGGTGATGGCGACCAATCATTCAGCAACCGTAACCGCTACGTAGGTATCAAATCTGACGGTATCGGTACTTTAAAAGTTGGTCAGTTCGATTCTTACTTTAAAAATGCTGCTGGTAACAACCAAGATATTTTTAACGATCACAACGAACTAGATATGACCAAAGTTCTAGTTGGTGAAGATCGCTTAAAGAACGTAATTGGTTTTGAAACTGATAAGAAATTGTTAGGTGGTGTAGCATTTAACATCATGTTCCAACAAGGTGAAGAATCATCTGCTGTTAAAAATGATGCGAAAGGTCAAAAAGGCAGCCGTGATGGTTTTGGTGATGGTGTTTCTACCTCGCTTACTTATGAAAATAAGGACTGGGGCTTAGCAGCAGCTGTTGCTGGTAACTTTGGTGTAGCATCTAAATACAACGCGTATAGCGACCTAAGTGGTGATAATAGCGTTTATTCAGATGCAATCCGTGTAACAGGTTCTTTAGACCTAACACCTGCGGGCGTTAATGGTTTGGTATTTGGTGCTCTATGGCAAACTGCTCAACCAACAGATGATACAGTTGTGGTTGGTACTACACCTGCTGTTTCATACAAAGGTTTACAAGAAGATGCTTATGGCGTAACAGCTGCTTATACGATCCCATCAACTCCAGTGAAGTTAAAAGCAGAATATATCTCTTCTACAACTGAAGTGAATGGTCGTGATGATCGTAAACAAGATCTTTACGGTGTAGGCGCTGACTATCAAATCAATAAACAAACACGTTTCTACGGTGTTGTAGGTCAACAAAAACGTGATTGGTTAGTAAAAGATGATAAGAAAACAACAATCGGTTTAGGTATGGAATATAACTTCTAATTTGAAGTTCAAGTCATACAAAAAATAAAAGGGCAATCTGCCCTTTTATTTTTTGCTGTTTTTTTATTTCTTTAAAAAACCACTCACCAAATTCAACACTTGCTGAATATCTTGGTTGGCTTCTTGTGGATTGGTGCTACTGCCTTGTGGGGTTAAAGAGTCAATTACTTGTGGTAAAACAGAGGCAATTGCACCATAAATCGCTTGTTTTGGTGCTTGAGTTTGTTGTGCAACTTGCTCAACATCTTGGTCATCGAATAGGCTTTGAATGTTCTGTTCTGGAACATCAGCAGCATTCTGCTGTTGCGGATCTACCCAGCTTTGTACTTGATTAGATAAACCTGCATTTTTCAGTTTATCCAAAGCACCCTGCAAACCGCCTTGTTTTTGAATCCACGCCAAAACTAAAGGTAAAACGGCAATTAGTAATGTTTGTGCTGTGTTACCGCCACCCGTCGCATTACTTTGAGTTGAAGTATTTCCTCCACCCAATTGGCCCAATACTGAACCTAAAATCCCACCTAAACCGCCTTGTTGGTTCTGCGTATTTTGTTGCTGTCCACCAAGTTGTCCTAAGACAGAACCTAAAATGCCACCTAAACCACCAGCCTGTCCTGATTGTTGCTGACCGCCTAAAGCTTGCTTTGCTAAAATTTCAACAATATTGGTTAAATCTGTCATGAGTTACACTTTCCTTTAGGAATATTTATCCGAAAAGCATACGCTGCTTTGAAAATACAAAACAAAGGTAAATTGTTAAATTTTGCAAGAACTTGCAACGTATCCGCACCTAATCTTTATTTACCTAAAATATAGACATTTAAGGACTTACCAGCGGAATTTATTCCAGTTCTCTGGATTTGCCCAGAACTTGGAGTTAAACCAATCTGGTACATGCTTATAGGTTAAAATATTGAATTGCCACAAGGCAAAATCACGGTCATGTTGGGTTTTATCAATCAGCTGAGTGAAACCAAGCGAACGCAATAGCTTCTCATCATCTAATTTGCTAACCACCACAATCCGTTTGGCCATCAGGTCACGTAATTTCACCAACAACTGTGCTTTTTGCGTTTCAGTGAGGTTTTGCATTTCTTCTGTATCAAATAATACAAAACCTAAATCATAACGCTGCGTAAATGGCAGACTTAAAAAGTCAGTTACGCTAAAATAATGCCATTGAATTGAAGCATTTTGGTCAATCTGCTGACCTATACAAAGTGCAGTATGAATGGGCTGTTCTTGAGATAAATCGTCTAGCATAGAAGTGATGACATTTTGTTCAGCCATAACTGCAACCCTTGATTGAAAAGATGAGAGTTTATTAATGGAACTACAAGGCATTTGTCATAAAATGCATGCAGCGCTCAAAACGCATAGTGTAACTGATCAATCAACAAGCAAGGCAAATGTTGAATATAAATTTATATTAGATCGTTCAGAAACTGACCTTCCTTTTGTTTTAGGTCAAGAAATTGAGATCGAATGGACTGGCAATATCTTTTGTACCTCTTGTGGCGCAAAAACACCAAAGTCTTATTCACAAGGTCACTGCTTTAAATGTTTTAAAACAAAAGCTGAATGTGATCTTTGTATTATGAAGCCTGAAACCTGCCATTATCACTTGGGAACCTGTCGTGAAGACCAGTTCGCACATGATGTTTGTTTCCAGCCACATATTGTTTATTTAGCCAACTCAAGCGCCTTAAAAATTGGGATTACCCGTATCGTCAATATGCCGACACGTTGGCTAGACCAAGGTGCAACGCAAGCTTTACCCATCATGAAAGTTGGTTCACGTCGTTTGTCTGGGCATTTGGAAACTTTAATTGGTACACAAATCGCAGATAAAACCGACTGGCGCAAATTGCTGAAAGGTGAAGCTGAACCTTTAAATCTGCTTGAGCAACGTGATCAAATTCTTGAAGAATTCGCTCCGAAAATTCAAAGCATCCGTGAAGAATTCAATCAGAACCTAGAATTTAACGAAAGCTTGGAATTCTTGGAAGATGAAACACCACGTGAATTTATCTATCCCGTTGAGCATTATCCTGAAAAGATTAAATCGCTGAATTTGGATAAAACCCCAAAAATTCGAGGTGTGTTGCAAGGGATTAAAGGTCAATACTTATTATTTGATATTGGTGTGATCAATATTCGTAAATATACAGGTTATGAACTAATCCTTCGTGCCTGAAGCATATGCATAAAAAAGGTGGCCTAATCGCCACCTTTTTATTTAGCCTGCATTCAGACAATTGAGAATCGCCTGTACTGGATCTTCGGTATTACCCGAGATCAACTGTTTATGCATGCTCAAATGTTGCATCATTTGAATATGCGCCGTTTCATGATCCATTAATTTTTCGATTTCAGTGGCTAAATGCTGAGGCGTTGCATCGGCCTGAATCAGTTCCTCAATTACTTTCTTGCCTGCAATGATATTCGGCAATGAGTAGTATGGAATTTTGACCATGAATTTCGCAATCAGATAGGTCAGCCAGTTCAATTTATAAAAAGTCACCATTGGACGATGCAATAACATCGCTTCAAGAGTCGCGGTACCAGAAGCCAAAGCCACAATATCACTGGCATTCATCACCATACGGCCAATTTTTGACTCGGCATCGCTATTTTCCAGAACATGAATTTTAGATTTCAGGCTGGTATCTAGATTTTGAATGCCCTGTTCAATCTGATGCTTGCGTGCATCATTAATTGCAGGGATTAAAAACTCCAGATCAGGATGCTTCCGATGAAGAATTTCAGCAGCACCCGTGAGCAATGGCAGCAATCGTTCAATCTCACCACGACGACTTCCGGGTAATAAAGCAATATGGGTTTTATGTGCAGACAAGCCCAATTGGTGCTTGGCTTCAGTAATTGGATTTTTTAAAGGTAGTTGCTTTGCCAATGGATGTCCAACAAAGGCAGCGGCAATCTCATAATTCTGATAAAAGGTTTTTTCAAATGGAAATAAGCATAAAACTAAATCAACACTACGCTTAATACCATGTACACGACCTTGACGCCATGCCCAGACAGATGGACTGACATATTGTACAGTCTTAATCGGTAACTGCTTCTCTTTAATGGTTTTAGAGAGGCGTAAGTTAAAATCGGGTGCATCAATACCAATAAAAATATCAACGGGATGCTCTGTCCAACGTTCGACTAAACCGTCACGCACAGCAAACAGTTTTTTTAAATCTTTAAGGACTTCAACAATTCCCATCACCGAAAGAATTTCCATCGGATAATAGCTGTGAAATCCTTCAGCAATCATTTGCGGACCGCCAATCCCTTCAAATTCAGCATCAATACCTTGTTCGCGAAAACTACGCATGAGTTTCACTCCTAGAGTATCTCCAGAAACTTCCCCCACCACGATACCAATTTTTAGTTTTTGCTTTAACAAGACCCACGCCCCACTGAAATATTTAAATGATTCTAACAGAATGATTTTACACCGAATCACTAGAAATAATGCAATTTGTTCATGATTGGTGAACAGCAAATATTATCTGAGATGGCATTTATTATTCTAAATACAATCTAGATTTACGATGAATGAAGAATTGATTGAAATTCAGCGAAGATTTAATATAAACAAGAATCATTTCCATATGTGATTTATTTCTCCCTTCTTCCGCTTCAAGACCCTTTATGGCTAAATCCGCATCTATTCCGCTTGCCTATCGACTGAGCATTTTCTATCGTTTTGTGCTGAGCTTTGTTCTTGGCTATCTCTGTATGATGTATTTAAGTATTAGCCTAACCATGTTATTAACAGCGGTTTTAGATAAAGCGGAAGCCGTTTATCTGGCAGCATTTATTGCAACCCTCTTTTATTTAGGCTTCATCATCATTAGTTTTTGTGCAAACTCATTACTCAAACTGACTGTGATGAGCCTGATTTTGACAGGTGCTTTGTTTGGCTTATCTGTAGGTTTAAATTAAAAATGCAAAATAAAGGCGTTCGTCAATCAATGGCATGGTTGCATGCGTGGACAGGCTTAATTTTTGGCTGGCTTTTATTTGCCATTTTTTTAATGGGTACCAGCTCCTATTATCGCCATCAGATTAATCTATGGATGCAACCGCAACTGGCTCAATATCAAGTTAATCAAGACATTGCTATTCGTACAGCAACGGATTATTTAGTTAAGAATGCGACTGATGCAAAATCATGGTATCTCAATATTGCTAATCACGAAGAGCCCGTCAATAAAATGTATTGGGAGAAAGCGAGTGGTGGCTATGAAAGCCGTAGTTTGGATGCCAATACGGGTAAAGAGCTTCAACTCTCTGCAACCCAAGGTGGAGATTTCTTTTACAATTTTCATTTTCAGCTCTATGGTGTGCCCATCATGGTTGGACGGCTGATTGCCTGTCTAGCTGCCTTTATTATGCTGATTGCTTTGGTCTCTGGGATTATTACGCATAAAAAGATCTTTACCGATTTCTTTACCCTTAGAACCTTTAAGTCGCAGCGTTCTTGGTTAGATTTTCATAACGTTTCTTCTGTGTTAGCACTTCCATTTTTCCTCACCATTACCTTTACAGGCTTGGCGATTTTCTTTTATCTCTATCTACCTTGGGGAATGAAAAAAGTCTATCCAGACAATCCATTTCAATTTTTTACTGAAATTAGAACAGTGAACCAAGCAACGACCAACACACCTCCCAATAAAGCTGAAATGTTGCCAATCAACACGTTATTAGAAAAAGTAAAACAACAATGGGGTGAACAGGCTTTGGCTTCAATTGAAGTTAAAAACCCCAATACAGACCAAGCCATCATTACCTTTAAACAATTAGAAGATCGATCGATCACATTAAATCAGGCACAAATTACCTTTGATGGTACAGGAAAAATTCTCGGAAATACCCGTAATAATAGTGCAGTTGCAACTCTACACTCGGGTGTTTATGGCCTACATATGGCAACTTTTGCAAAGCCGATACTTCGCTTCGCTTTCTTTTGTTCGGGAATTCTAGGTTGCTTAATGATTGCTTCTGGCCTATTGCTCTGGAGCTTAAAACGTCAGATTCAGAATAAATCTGATCAATTCCACTTTGGTTATTATTTGGTGGATCGTTTAAATGTTGCTGCATTTATTGGTCTTCCTACTGCAATGCTCGGCTATCTATTCGCTAACCGATTTGTACATGTAACCGAAACCACACCTAATTATGAAATTTATACTTTTTTCTGCGTGTGGGGACTGAGTTTTATCATCGCTTTATTGACCAAAAAACAGTATTTATGGAAATCACAGATCTGTATCTTCGGATTGATTGCTTTGGTTCTACCTGTCTATAACTTGGTATATTTGATTCAACATCAGTTAATCACTGATTTACACAGCTATTGGATATTCTTGCGGATTGATCTATTTCTATTGGTCTGTGCCCTATTTGCTGTGTTTATTTTTAGGAATATTCAGCCGATTCAAGTGAAATCTGCTCAAAAAATCAAAGCGAAATTAGCCAAAAATGAGGTTAAAGCATGATTATTTTGAGTCTTATACTGACGTTGATCGGGATGCTGTTGCTGTATAAATGCAGTCCCAAACAGATCAACAAAGCAAAACAACAGATTTTCATTCGCTATCAAACACACCTCAGAATCTTAGCATATTTCTGCTTGTTGCTGGCTGGCAGCCTGCTTTGTTTAGAGTATGGTAGCTCCATTGGATTTATCAGTTGGTGGATTTTTGCTACACCTGTAACCTTTATATTGGTGTTATCTGTGAATGAGCTTAAACCCACTAAAAAACTAAAATGATTTTGCTACAACAGCTATCCTCAACTTCTGCCAAGGATAGCTTTATTACTTAAAAATTAATGCCCGTGATGGCTATGGTCTTCTTGAGAAGCCGTTTTATCTTTGTCATCACAACATTTCATCTTTTTTTCACAGCACTCTTTTTTTGTGGTGGCCTCTTTTTCCTTACAACAATCACTTGCAGCAAAAGCAGGTACAGTTGTGGCCAATAGAAGCGTTGAAAGCAATAAGGTTTTAATATTAAACATAATCATGTCCTTTAAATATAAATAAGAAATTTGAATTTATAAAACCAGGACATGATTTGGAGGGCGATAAGGTAACTGATAAATGCCTAAAGTCAGTTGATCTACATAAGCTGAATTTACTGTTTTAATTGATTGTATGCTTCGCTCAATGGAATGATGACTATGTTCAAAAGTTGCAGCGACGCAGCACAGACTCTTTTGGCAGTGTGATGTATCCATTTTGCCACTGTCCATAGGGTCATGCTTCGTCATCGTAGGCATTCCACAATCAGACATTGCAGCATGATTTGAAATGACGTGCGCTACGGCAGATTGACTCTCTTCATTCATAGACACAGCCATTGCATAGCTATTGGTGATAAAACACATAGCAATAAGCAATGAAATGAGACTTCGAATGAAAATAGACATAAGGTGAAATGATCAGACATACAATCCGTGTATATATCTCAAAATAAACCAATCACAGCGCATAAAGCAAGCTAATCTGAATAAAATACGATCTAAAAAGCCGCAAATTTGGTTCTCTTTAGCTTTTTTTTGCATAAGTAAATCATTATTCATCACAACGAGTTATCTAAAAAAAGCATAAGATATGCTGATTTTTGCATAATTAGGCATATTGTCGATGTTTGGTCCTATAGAATTTATTATGGCTGGGGTATTGGTTGGCTTCTGTGTCGGTATTACAGGTGTCGGTGGCGGTTCATTGATGACCCCAATCCTGATCAGTCTGTTTAAGATCGAACCACATATCGCCATTGGTACTGATCTACTTTATGCCTCAATTTCTAAATTCTGTGGTTCAGTCGTTCATGCCAAAAAACTGAATATTGTCTGGCCAATTGTACTTTGGCTGTCTTTGGGCAGTATTCCTGCTTCATTTGCAACCTCTTGGGTGCTTGAGCATTATTTAAGTCAATCTACCCATTATAAAGCGGTATTGACCATGGTCTTGGGCTTTATGTTGACCTTGACCGGTATCTCAATTGTGTTCCGTGCCCAAATTGAAAAGTTCTTTGACAAGTTCCGTAACCGTGAACAAGCGGATATGGAAAGTGAACAACATGCATTGCAACACAAACGTCATTACATTGTCATTATGGGTGTTGTACTCGGTATCTTTGTGACTTTGTCTTCTGTTGGTGCAGGTGCTTTCGGTATCATGGCCTTAGTGCTTATGTTCCCAAACCTTCCTATGATCCGTATCATTGGTTCAGACGTGGTACATGCAGTATTACTGACAGCAGTTGCTGGCCTAAGCCATATGTCTTCAGGTAATGTCGACTTTACCCTGTTAATGTGGTTATTGGTGGGTTCAATTCCAGCCATTATTGTTGGTACACTCATCAGCTCACGTATGCCAGAACGACTAATCCGTAAAATTCTAGGCATTACCCTATTTGCTTTGGGTGTGAACTTCATGGTGAACCCAATTAAGGCGAAGCCAAAGCCAGTTGAAACACATCAAGCGGTTGTGGTTCAGCAAACAAAGCACGTAACAACAATTGTTTAAGCGTTGTAATGCCGATTATTTCTACATAAATTATGCTTTTCGCTAGTTAATCAATCGGCATTTCATGCTATATTCGTAGACAAAATAACCTTTTCTTTCGATTGAATTTGTGACAGCAATGAATACTCTACAGTCAAATCCAGTTTCTCAGCCAGATATCGACGACGTTAATATTAAAAGCATTCAAACTTTGATTACCCCAGCAGAACTGAAAGCTGACCTCCCTTTATCTGATGCTGCTTCTCAAACTGTGTTACAAGGACGTGCAACTGTACGTAACATTTTAGATGGCAACGACAAACGCTTGTTTGTGGTGATTGGTCCTTGTTCGATTCACGATCCTAAAGCTGCACATGAATATGCTGATCGCCTCAAGGTTCTCAGCGAAAAAGTAAAAGACACCTTATATTTGGTGATGCGTGTTTATTTTGAAAAACCACGTACCACAGTCGGTTGGAAAGGTTTAATCAATGACCCTGACATGAATGACTCTTTCAATATTGAAAAAGGTTTACATATCGGCCGTGGATTATTAATTGATTTGAATGAAAAAGGTTTGCCATGTGCGACTGAAGCACTTGATCCAAACTCACCACAATACTACCAAGACTTGATTTCATGGTCTGCGATTGGTGCACGTACCACTGAAAGCCAAACTCACCGTGAAATGTCATCAGGCTTATCATCTCCTGTTGGCTTTAAAAATGGTACCGATGGTGGTTTAACCGTTGCGACCAATGCGATGCAATCTGTTAAACATGGTCACAGCTTCTTGGGCCTGAACGAAAATGGTCAAGTTGCGATTATCAATACCAAAGGCAACCCTTATGCGCACGTGGTATTACGTGGTGGTAATGGCAAGCCAAACTATGATGCGACTTCAGTTGCAGAAGCTGAGGCAGCTTTGGCAAAAGCGAAAGTCAGCAACAAGATCATGATTGATACCAGTCATGCCAACTCAAACAAAGACCCGTACTTACAACCTTTGGTTTTGAAAAATATCACGGAACAAATCCTTGATGGCAACAAATCAATCGTTGGGATCATGGTAGAGAGTCACTTAAAAGGTGGTCGTCAGGATATTCCTGAAAACCTTTGTGATCTTGAATACGGTAAGTCAGTGACTGATGGCTGTATCGATTGGGAAACCACAGAAAAAGCATTACTCGAAATGCATGAAGCATTGAAAGACGTCTTACCAACACGTTAATTCGATCTTTTAACTGCGATGAAAACAGGCTCTTATGAGCCTGTTTTTTTTGTTCGTCAATTCAGCTAGCTTGCACAAACGTACAATACAGTGCATGGCACTTTGCCCTATTTTGATCATCCTTTGTTATTGATTCATTTAGGTTGGTCATGGAAATTTTTCTTTATACCTTAAGTGTGATGTACAGCCCTGGTCCTGTGAACTTTATGGGATTAAATGCTGGGCTAACAGGACAATTCTCCAGAACATTAGGCTTTTTTGCAGGTGTGGGCTGCTCCATGCTGATGCTATTTGTTGTATTTGGTTATGCAGGTGCGGCACTGATTCCCCATACGTATTTGCATTTTATTGCCTTGATCGGGGCGTTTTATACCTTTTATATCGCCTATAAAATGATGACAGCGCATACCGAATTAAAAACAGATCAAACCCTATACAAAAGCCTCAGCTTTTGGAATGGTTTCTGGATTCAAAGCTTGAATCCGAAAGCGATTTTGGTGATTTTACCTGTGACCACAATTATGTACCCTGCTGCACATATCACTGGTAGCTTGATTCTGATTGTTTCATTACTCATTTCTCTCGGTGCAGCGGGTGCTCCATTGCTTTATTCATTTGCTGGATCAGTAATTGGCAAAAAATTGAGTAATCCAATTTGGCTCAATCATCTAAATAAAATACTGGGTATCTTCTTAATTATTTCAGGTCTATTTATGTTGAGTGATTTCTTAAAAGGTATGCATCTTATTTAAAGCATTTTTAGTCGCAAGCAGAGCTTATTTCTGATGTGTATAAATCTCTTTCCATCTTGCTGGGGTAATTCCAAAAGCTTTGCTAAAATGCCGAGTCATATGACTTTGATCAAAAAAACCAGCAATGATGGCGGCCTGCGTCAGCGACTCTCCATACATCAAACACCTTTTCACGATATCTAGCCGACGCATGGTCATATAACGATGTGGACTGGTGCCAAATAGCAGTCTAAAATCACGAGAAAGACTCCAACGATCACGTTGTATATTCTGTTCTAAATCATCCAGACTGATGTTCTGATCCAGTGAAGCGTGAATAAACTCTCTGGCTCGCTCCGCCGCGATATAATCATAGCGTTGCCGCGAGCGTGCTGGCTGACCTGCAACTTCATACAAGGTTGTCGCCAAATCATACAAAGCATCTTCTTCTTCTAAAAGATCCAATGGGTCCTGCATATAAGGTTCGACCAATCGCGAAGGTATCATGTTGATGCGGCTCATACGCATGATCAGAGAAGAAAGCTTCAATCCTTTCCAAGCGATCACTATCAGAAGCCCGCACGATCCAATCCGAATGATTTGCTATTTTTGACACGCTGATCTGCCTATAAAAAAATTGAATTCAGCAGTCTCAGAATACCTCAATTTTGCTTTGATCTATAAGTCATTTTTTGATTATACTGCTGCCACATTTCTCCTACGACGTATCGCTGATATGAAGTCCAGTTTTCGTCAACATTTGCTTAAGTGGCGTGCCAGTTTCGGCGCGATAACTTTGCTTTGTTTACTCTGGCATATCTTCTTACCAACGATGGTCCATACAGGCGTCGTACCTGCACTTTATGCAATGCCAAGCCATTGCCAAGTCACTGAAATTCAAAATGTCTCGTTGATGTCTCAAACCCATTCCGGTCATCATCAACACAGCATGCACGACATGCATCACGGACCGCAGCTACAGCATGTCAAACATGCCCAACTCAGTGAATATGCACAGCAAGTTTTTGCACTAGCGAGCCAGATCATGAAGCATTGTCCTTTATGTTCCCATGGCCTCGATGCCGCTGCGATCGTCCCGCTTATTGCATTCATTATTATATTTCTACTGGCTTGGTTCAGTCGCGTTCGCTGCCTGTGCCATTCGTGGACAGAAGATCTGCACATCGCCCGCATCTTCTATATTTTTCCAATCAAACAAGCCCCGCCACTGGCTTTATAAATCGCAAATTTTACTTCGTGCCCCGCCAATAAACGGGTGTACGTCCTTAGTTATTGCTTTTTATAGAGTTCAACATGAATACTCAATTCCGTTTGTCTGTATTAGCGGCTGCGTGCCTGTCTGTTGGCTATAGTTCTGCTACTTTTGCTGAAACTGTGCCATCTGATACCACCAAAACCTTAGCCACCATTGTTGTGACCGCCAGTCGTGAAGGTGAATCGATTAATAATACCCCTGCTGCGATTAGTAAAATTAACAGCAAAGACATTGAAGATAAACATGCAACCTTTATTGGACAGGTGCTGAATCAAACCCCAGGCGTGTTAATGAATGACTTGGGCAATGAACAGCATATGATGTCCATTCGCCAACCGATTACCACAGCAGCCGTTTATCAATATTTAGAAGATGGTATTTCGATTCGTCCTGTGGGTGTGTTTAACCACAATGCCTTATATGAAATGAATTTAGCGGGTATTGATAGCATTGAAATTTTACGTGGCCCTGCCAGTAGCTTATATGGCAGCAATGCGATTGGTGGAACCATTAATTTTCTCACCAAAGCACCGAGTACTACACCCACAGCCGATCTTGGCATCAGTGCCAGTTCTGAAGGATATCGCCGTGTCGATGTCGGTGCATCGAATAGCTTTGATAGCGAATGGGGCGAGCATGGGTTAAGACTTTCTGCCTATGCCAGTGATCGTGGTGATAGCTGGCAAGATCATGCTGAAAGCAATAAACAGAGTGTGACGCTCAGACATGACTGGCGAATCTCAGATGCCACACAAATCAAAAATATCCTCAGCTATAACCATTTAAAAGCGGATATGACGGGTAGCTTAAATCTAGACGATTATCGCAAACGTCCTGGATACAGCTACCAAACCTTTACCTATCGTGAAGTTGATGCCACACGGCTTTCTTCTCAAATTAGCCATCAATGGAATGATCAGCAACAAAGCCAAGTTACCTTGTATTATCGTGACAATACCACCGAGCAAAACCCAAGTTATAACATCCGCACCGATGTTAAAAATGGCACACCGACTGGCACTTATAGCGGACAAACCACCTATAACGCCTTTCAATCTTATGGTTTAAATGCGCAGCATTCTGCTACATTTGATCAGGTCAAACTGATTGTCGGGGCGATGGCTGACCATTCTCCCAACCAAGCCAAAACCAATGATATTCAGGTGTTCCGAGACCCGAATAGCTTGGTCTATACCGGTTATCAACAACGCCAGCGCTTACGCGACTTTAATGTTGACGTCAATAACCAAGCCGTCTATGCACAAGCCAATTGGCAAGTGTTACCGACTTTAAATTTAGTCGGTGGTGCACGTTATGACTGGATTAGTTATGACTATGAAAACAAATTAACCCCATCAAAAACCACAGGCGCACCGAATGAAAAACGTGATTTTCATAAAGTCAGCCCTCAAGTCGGTTTTGTCTGGAACATCACGCCAGCAATTGATCTTTATAGTAATTGGTCACAGGGTTTTGTACCGCCAGAAGTCAGCAGTTTATACGGTGCAAATTTGGTGACACCTGACTTGAAAGAAGCCACATTTAATAATATCGATGCGGGTCTGCGCTTTAAATTATTGGATGATCGCTTAGACGGTGAAATCACCCTATATCGCTTAGAAGGCGAAGATGAAGTGATGAGCTATACCAAGCCAGATAACACACGCGAACCACGCAATACAGGCAAAACCTTACATCAGGGAATCGAAATTGGGGGAACGTGGAAACTCAGTGATTTATATGATCAGCGCTTAAAACTCTCAGGCAGTGTGGCCAAACATGAATATCAGCAATTTCAACCGTCGAGTGTTTTAGATTACAGCGGCAACACCATGCCGAGTGCGCCTAAAACATTTGGTACGCTTGAATACCAGATCAAACCAATACCTGAGCTATTACTCTCTGCAGAAGTGGTTTATGTCGGTTCTTACTGGATTAACGATGCCAATACGGAAAAGTATGATGGTCATACTTTGCTCAATCTACGTGCCAATTACCGTAAAAATGCTTATGAGATCTATGGGCAAATCCTGAATGCCACAGATCAGCATTATGCAGAAAGTACCTCGTTTAGTAATAACCAAGTCAGTTATACCCCCGCTGCACCACGATCCTATTTACTAGGCTTACGTTATCACTTTGGGAAATAAGCAATGAATGCCAAACAACTGAAAAAGCTCCTGTCATTGCACCGTAGTTTTGGGATGGTGTTGGGCGTTCTCGTTTTACTTTGGTCTTTAACAGGTGTGTTGCATCCGATGATGAGTGCAACACAACCTCAGCCTGTGAAACGGATACCTCCATCTCAACAACTGGATTTAACACATGCCTTAGCGGCAACAGATGTTCTCAAGCGACATCAAATCGCGCAATTTTCAGCCTTACAGGTGGTTGAATTAGCACCTCAGCATATTGCCTATCGCATATTACTGCCCAATCAAAAGATTGCTGAATACTATGATAGTCAGACCGGTCAATCGCTGACTAATGCTGAACAACAAGATGCCGAGCGTTTGGCACGCTGGTATACAGGTCTTTCTCAACAGGAAGTTGTATCCAGTCAAATCATCACCGCATTCAGTGATGATTATCCGAGCGTCAATCGTTTACTGCCAGTTTGGCGTGTTGATTTTCAGAATGGTTTACGTGCCTATGTGGATCCTGCACAAGCACGGCTGGCCACACTGTCTAATGATCAAAAGATGTGGATGGCAAAAATATTCCGCTTAGGTCATACCTGGACGTGGGGTGATCAAGCTTGGACAGGTCAAACTATTCTCATGCAAATCGCTTTGATTGGCATACTGTGCATGCTTTTTATGGGGATTGGCTTATTCTTTAAGATTCATAATCGCCGCAATCACCGTCTAGGGCAAAAACCGATCCGCTTTCTACATCGCTATTTAGGCATCAGTTTAAGCGTATTTATTCTGCTTTGGGTGCTCAGTGGTTTCTATCATATTTGGCAAAAAAAGCCTGATATAAAAAATATTCAACCTGTTTTCCATACTGCCGATTTAAGTACCGAAGCATGGCAGCAGGTCACTCAGCAGCCCATTCAGCGTCTGGATCTGGTTCCAACCACTTTTAGTCCCATACATACCCGTGCTGCATGGATGATTCAAGCCATCGGACAAAGCCCTTTACAAGGCAGCATGACGGCGGCAAGCAAAATGCATGATCATCACGCATCTCATACAGCAGCTCCCGCGATTCAGTTCGTAGATGCAGGTAATGGTAAAGCGCTTGATATTCTTGAACAAAGCAAACTATTGGCTGCAAGCTATTTAGCTTTACAACCAGAACAGGTTCAACAGGCCTCATGGGTGACAAGTTTTGGTGGAGAATATGGGTTTATCAACAAACGGCTACCGGTGATTAAGGTTGAAACTCAATTAGAGAATCAACTCAGACTGTATATTGAACCGAGCAGCGGTGTGATTGCAGCTCAGGTCACGCAACAGGATGCTTTAGAAGGCTTTAGTTTTGCTTATTTGCATAAATGGACATGGCTACCAATAGATAAAACACTTCGAGATATCATTCTGGCTACGATTGCAGCACTGGTTGCCTTACTCGCTGTATTGGGTTTCTTGGTTCAATTGCGTAAACGTTAACATTCATTATTAAAGTGATTCTTCTGTTTGCAGGAGGATCACTACTACCTAAGCAATCAATTTTTTAAATAATATAGAATGAAGCAATCACAGCACTGAGAAGCACGCCAGTTTCAGCCAGTTCAATTGCAGCGCCTACAGTATCTCCAGTCATCCCGCCGATTCGTTTAATAAATAATGATCGCATATAAAAGAGCATCACTAAAAAAACCAGCAAGGCAATTAACCCAAGCCATTTAAATATACAAAGCAATGCACTTGTAATGACAAAAACCATCCAAAGTCGCTTTTTTGGCATGAAATCGGTGATAGAACGCCCTAAGCCTTGAGTACGTACATAAGGCGTAGTAAGGAATAAAAACACTGGCACACTACGCCCAAATATGGGCAAGACAATTAAAAAGGCAGCCATGTGTTGTTCAAGCAAAACATATAAAGCCACAAATTTCAGCAAGCAGACGACGACTAAACTCAGCACCCCGATTGGACCACATGCAGGGTCTTTCATGATTTTCAAGGTTCGTTCAGGATCACCAAATCCACCGACCCATGCGTCTGCTGTATCCGCTAAACCATCCAGGTGTAATCCACCTGTCAGCCAAATCCAGAGTACGAGAATCAGTGCTGCGCTCAAGATGATCGGAAGCTTTGCCAATAACATGGCAGAAGCAAACAAAATGAGACCAAGCAATAAACCCACCAAAGGATAAAACAGCATGGCCTGACCATTCTGTTTTGCGCTTGGCATTGTTTTGAGTTCAATTGGTAAAACAGTCAAAAACTGCAAGGCAATCCAAAAAGGTGTCATGCAACCTCTCAATGACAACGGGTTTATCATGCATGGATTATGAAGAAATAAAATTGGGAATAGCAAGCTATTCCCAAATGAAAAGGCGGAATATCTTAGTTTATTGAATTTGATAACATTGTTTGAGCTTCAAATAATCATAATAAAAACTGTTGTTGCTATAACGTGCATAGTTACAGCTCGACTTAAATAAGGTTTCTTTCTCGTTATAGAACATTTTAACCAAAGTTGTGCCTTGCTTGTCTTGATAAATATCCCACTGTAGATTCGCTGCCATGGGTGACACCACCTCACCTCGCCAAGTGCTGCTGTTGTAGCTATAAGTTTGACGTAAAGGCAAAGGTTGCATCATGTTGTGTAGCTCTAAACTGGTCGCCAATGGAATGATGATTTCGGCATGAGCAAAACGTAATACCGCACGATGTGCTTGCTGCTGATCTACAATCGCATCGACTTGCTTAAATAGGTCCTGCTTTAGACCTTGAGCAATTGCGCTAGTGACGTTCTTCGATTCGGTAAAACTTGGCCCTTTGCTATAAAAATCATTGGCATCGTTAAATTCAGCATAGAATTTTGCAGCATCTACAGGCATATACTGATCAAAATCAACACCTTTCAATTCAGTTTTCATACCGCCTGATATTGAATATAACTCATATATATAGGCGGCAGCATCCACAGCACTGGCAATACTGTTTTTACCTTTACCTTTTTCAGTGATGGTTTCACCTTTTGGTGAGGTGACGCTATATGAACCTGTATTGCTAAATATATAGCCTGTGGTTCCCAACTTTTGAATAAATTCTGCTTTGAACAGTGGATTCAATACACTCTTTGCCACTTGTTCAGCACGACTATTTTTCGCAAGTTCATTTAACTTATTGACCAGATCTGCATCCTCTTCTTCAAAATGCTGATAGGCTTGGCTGGCATCGTAAATCGCCTGTTGTTGTGCGGATAAGGGCTGTGCTAAATCTTGCTCTTTATTTAAACTATGAAAATAAAGCTTAAAACGATCCACTCCACCATCTTCCATCGTTGGCACACTACTACTGGCCAAACTGGTGTATGAAATTGGGGTGATGTGTGTCTTTAATTGTGGTTGCTGTTGGATCAATTCAGCAGTGAAAAATTTGGCACTATCCACCGCACGGTCTACACCTGAACTCTGTACTAAAATTGATGTCGGTTGTTGTGCTGCTGTTTGAAATAAATTGGGAAGTCGTTGCAATAAACGATCCGCAATACCACGATGCTCTTGAATACCTTGCATGGTTTCATTGCCATAGCCAAACTGACGAATGCCATCCACGCCATAACCCAAAAGAATATTGGCTTTCATCATGCTTTCTAAATCTGCTCCCAGCTTTTCACCTAAAGGTGTGAGTGCATTTTCAGCTTTGGCTTGTTTCCAAAGGTTATACAACGCTAAATCATATTTGATGCTGGATAAACCGCGAGAGCCATGACGTGCAACCAGTTCAGTAAATACAGGCTGAAAGCCTTGCGGAATGGCTTCATATTTTTTGAGATCTTGTTGCGGTTGGTAAGGAGTTTTGGTCTGATAATATTTTGATACCGCGTTATTTTCTGCTGGGGTTGTTTTCGATTCTGAGTGATCGTCGTTATTACATGCCGCTAATAAAATGCTTGCGCATAACACACTGCTTTTCAATAATATATTCATAATTGATTTGATTATAGGTCAAGAAATTGACCTGTATCATAGGCAGTGGTAATGACAGTTCGATTACATCGATATGACTCTCATGAATACTGAAAAATAAAACGATCTTTTATCATTTTCCATTCGCAGATTTTTCTACAAATTGAATCTCATCATAGTGATAAGTCAGCTCAAGTGAATATAATTTTCCAAGCTCGGCAGGCATGGTTAATAGGTCATCCAGCCTTTGCTGACGTGCCAAACAAGTCAGCAATTTAATCACCCCGCCATGCGTCACAATCAATGCCTTATTCCAATTGTGCCGCTGCATTTGAACATAAATTTCATTAAAACCATGCATGACACGTTGTTGGAATTGATGCAACGACTCCCCATTCGGTGCATGATATTGTGTTGGAAATTGCCAGAAATTTGCCAATAACTCAGGCTCATTTTCATAAATAGTTTGAGTGGACATGCCTTCCCAATCACCAAAATACATTTCCTTGATTTCAGCATTGAGTAATAAGGGCAATTCGTGTTGTTTGGCTAATGCTGCCGCAAAGTTTTGGCAGCGTTGCAAGGGCGAGCTGATAATCACATCCCACTGTACCTGAGTATCAAGATACTGCTGAATGGTGGATTGCATTTGCAACCAACCATGTTCAGTCAAGGCATCATCAAGATGCCCACGCAAAGTATGGCTGAGTGTGGTTTCACCATGCCGCAGCAAATCAAGGTGCAACTTTATCACCTGTTACAGCAGCTTCAGCAAAGGTAGCCATTTGGTTATGCAGCACGCAAGCAAGTTGCAGCATCGACAATGCAGCCCCTGCACCACTTCCTTCACCAAGACGCAAATTCATATTTAAAATAGGCTGAGCTTTTAAGGCTTTTAGCACACGCTGATGGCCATATTCAGCCGATTGATGTCCAAACAGCATCCATTCACGACTTTGTGGCTGAATGCGTACAGCGCATAAAGCGGCAACCGAGCTAATAAAACCATCCACCACGACTGGCAAACCAAGTTGTGCACATTGGATATAAGCGCCGGTCATTGCAGCAATTTCCAAACCACCAACAGCAGCCAAGATTTTTAAAGCATCGTCAGCAACATCTGCTTGATGTCGTTTCACTGCTTGATCAATAACAGAGATCTTGTGTTGCAGCTGTTGATTATTAATTCCTGTCCCCACACCCGTCAGTTGTGCGGCATCTTCATTCAACAATAAACATGCCAGTGCTGAAGCTGAACAGGTATTACCAATCCCCATTTCACCTGCAATAAACATATCGGCAGCTTGAGCTTTGGCGCGATCAACACTGTCTTTACCCAGTTGTAAAGCCGCCAAGCATTCCTGTTCCGTCATTGCTGCTTGTTGAGCAAAATTGGCTGTACCTGCACGAATGCAATGGCGCTCAACCCCTACATAATCATAGGCCTCACCCACTGTTCCGCAATCCACCACTTGTAAATGTGCATGATGATGTTTGGCAATCACACTGATGGCTGCACCGCCTGAAGCAAAATTTTGCAGCATTTGACGGGTCACGGCTTGCGGATAAGCCGAAATATTTTCTGCAACCACCCCATGATCGCCTGCAAAAATGGTAATCCAAGGTTGTTGAATTTGAGGATGTACTGTGCCCTGTAAGCTCGCCAATTGAATGGCTAGCTGCTCAAGTTGCCCTAAAGCCCCTGTAGGTTTGGTCAATTGCAGTTGACGTTGTTCAGCTTGTTGTTTGGCATCTAAATCTGGTTGTTGTACTGCAGCTAAAAACCATTGTGCTTGTTCAGTCATGTTATTTCTCATCTTTTAAAATCATTGGAAAGCCTGCGACACAAAACACGACTTTATTTACTAACTGACCTAATGTCTGATGCAAACGCCCTGCTTCATCCACAAAACGACGGCTGATTTCCCCCATCGGTACCACTCCAAGTCCAGTTTCATTACTGACCAGAATAATTTGAGACTGCAGTTGCGGTAATACCTCGAATAGTTTTTGCATTTGTTGTTGCTGCAAGGCTGTATCTTCAGCCAATAAAAGATTACTCAGCCACAAGGTTAAGCAATCGACCAAAATCAGCTGATTGGCTTGATCGCATTGCAAGAGTCGATCTGCCAAATAAATCGGCTCTTCATAGACGTGCCAATGAGCTGGACGTTGCTGTTGATGATGGGCAATCCGCTGCTGCATTTCTGCATCTAAGGCCTGCGCCGTTGCAATATAAATGACCGATAAACCTGCCTCTTTGGCAGTTTGTTCTGCCAAACGACTTTTACCTGAGCGCGCCCCACCTAAAATCAGTTGCAACATATCTAACCTAGTTCAATTTGCTGATAAGGATACAGTAATCCTTGTAAAATCTGTGCCTTATAATAGCCAAAAGTCAGTTTTTTGACCTGAATCTTTATGGTTCTTGGCGGAAGTTGTTGTATCCGCTGCAATACCCTATCACTCGGCCAAGCTTCACCATACAAACCTAAAGTAATGTGCGGACAATATTCAAGTGCTGCAATCTCTTCTGAAATATAGGCAAGTTGCTGACGAATTTGTGCTAGTACGCCCTGCTGATCTTTAATGTGTAGGAACAAAGCACTACTAAAGCTATCGATGTGCGTGATCTCCAGCTCAAAAGGTATGAGCTGTAATGCTTCAATTAGCTTGATCTGCTGCTGTAATTGTTGAATCTGAAAATCATCGTCGTATTGCTTAACAATAGGCTGCAAGAAACCGCAAACAAATAAAGTAATGTGATATTGGCGTTGCTGTGCAGGAAGCAATAGATCAGAAAATTGTGCCTGGATTTCATCTAAATATTGAATCAATTCAGGTTGGTCAATCTCTATATACCAAAGCCCATAATCTGAACGACCCAAATGCCATTCGGGATAATCACGCATTTCAGTCGCAATCAGTTGGGTCTCTGTTTGTAATAACACAACTTCAGCATCATAGATAAAGTTGTGTTATTCAAACATAAACTCAGATAGAAGTTAAGGTACTTTCACCGTGATCATTGCTGCTTATGCAGTAACAGGTTTCAACTCCTCCAACTGTGACAGGAATGCATTATCATTGAGTTGCGCCTGAATTCCGTGATAGAGCTGGTTTAACAAGGCTTTTTTCTGATTTTCAGTAATGTCCATATGCTCAATATTGGTCTGGACATGTTTTACAATCTTAATCTCATCCAGCCCAAGCATTTTCAGCGCATAGGCATAGCCATAAATTGCACCTTGCATTAACTTTTGATAAGGAAGTTGTTGCTGCACATGAGATTCTAAACTGCCTAAAACACGCTCATTCAGATTGAGTTTTCTAAGCGGATCACGGGCTACACGCTCACATGGATCTTTATAGGCAGCTCGGCAAGAATGCAGAAAACTTTCCGCCATCCGATCCAGTTCTTTGGCTTGGTTGGGAATCATATTAGCCAAACCCAATTTAACTTCGTTGACCAACTGCTCTGCATATTTCATGACTTTTGGATCGGCCATGGCGATACCAATGCTGTCATGTCCAAGTGTACTGGCATACCATGCCAACATGGCATGACAGCCATTCCATAGCCGATTTTTAATGATTTGAATCTCAGAAATCTGATCCACCAAAATCATTTGACGCATTTTGCTCAACAATGGACTGCGATTTTCCACGTAAATCGGCATATCCATTTCACTATGGAATAGGATCAAATCCATATTTTGTAGAAATTGCCCTGTTTGAAACTGCCCACGCATATCTTCTAAACAATGGGTAATCTGCTGTTCTTGCTTTTCAGTCAGAGTGGTTTCCTCTGAAAGTTCAATCGTTTCTGGATTGAGATCATTTTGATATTGTTTAAATAAATTGTGCTTGATATTAAGCTGACGATATAAGGCCTGATCCGTCAGTTTTGACACCATTCGATTGACCACGGTATCGCAAAAATAATGTTCACTTAAAATATGTTCTGCAATATCTTCATCCGTCATGGAAAGTAAGGCTTCACGGATATGTTTTAAGACCAAATACTTTGCACACACTTTATTCAGAATAATCAAAAAGGTAATGGGCTCATTATTGTCTGCATCTGCTGACATAAAACGAGCCAATAATCCCTTCGCAATCGTTTTGGCTTCAGACTCAATCGCCTGTTCTGGCAAACACAGTGCGATCAGGCTAGATTGCATATACATCTCTAACATCTGCTGTTCATTGTCAGCATCAATCACTGTGAGATTATCAATACGCTCATCATAGGAAGACTGACCATATCGAATACTATAGCTGCCAAAACTGTTCACGGACTCTAAATAAAGACGATTTCGAGTTGAGGCCAGAATCCGTTTTGGGCGTGTGTAACCATCCCAATATGACAAAATCTGTGCCACATATCCCCCACCAATGGCACCAAAGCCATGGATCCCAACAGTCAATTGATTGACACTTTGCGGAAATAATTCTTGTAATTGTGGCATACCCATTTCAGGGATATATTGATCCAAAGCATTCAGGCACTCATACATGTCCTGATAATAGAAATTTGCTTTAGAGAGCATATGATCATTGGGTTCTTTAATATCTTTGAATAAAATCGTGATACCGCCAGCATCATAGGCTGAACAAATCCCGTTTTCCGAATCTTCAAACATTAGACATTGTTGTGGTTGTAAATTTAGTTTTTGTGCCGCTTTTAAAAAGATTTCTGGATGCGGTTTACCTTTTTCAACTTCATCCCCACAAACCAACAAATCAAAAAATTTATAAACATTGGCATTAATTAGATATTCTTCTGCAATTGCTCGACGACTTGAGGTCGCAACTGCCATTTTTAAACCAGACTTTCTTAAACGTTCTAAAACTTGAACCAAACCTTTTTTAATCGGTACACCATTTTTACGTACAGACTCCAATTCCACCTCATCCGCACGGTTACGAATGGCAGTATAAGGAACATCTGTACCATAAAACTTTTGTGCTAACTGCTCCGATGCTTTGGCACTTAAGCCGAGACACTGCATCAAATATTCATCTGAAAATTCCTGTCCAATCAGCTCTTTTGATGCCTGTTTCAATGTCTGGAAGCGTAAGCGCTCGGTATCAAACATTGTTCCATCCATGTCAAAAAGTGCTCCTTGAACAGGATAATCATGAAAAATAAGCATCTTTACTCCTTTATCTATCTTGTTATGACGTTTTATAGGGTACATAAAAAATCCCGTTAAAATCCAAAACGTCAATAAATGAAATAAATTTGATTAAAAAACAACCTTAAATTATTTATTTCAGCCTATAGTTTACTAAATTTGTAAAGATTACTTGCATCCCGAATAAAACAATGATTGTTTTTTATCCAATATCTATTTATAAAATGCAATCTCCCTGAGTAATCATCACCCATAAAATAGATAGATAAAGTGGAAAAGTATAATATTTTTAATGAATTATCAAAATCCAATTACATACCAGCGATTAGCTACATCAGAATTGAAAAGCCGCAGATTGCGGCCTCAACATTCAAACTTCTACCCTATATTTTGCCTGAATCAGCAACATCAGAATCACACATAGCGATGGAATTGCCGCAATCACGAATAGATGTGTGATGACCAGAGATTTAGCCAGATATCCGCCAAATAACGGTCCGATCACTGAACCCAAACGTGCAATGCCAATACTCCAGCCTACACCTGTTGTACGCAATGAAACTGGGTAATAACTTGCAGATAGCGCATTAATCGCAGGCTGCCCACCGACAATAGCGAAGCCAGCAATAAAGATAACCACAAACAGCAAAGTAATATGACTGACAGAATAGCCAATCAAGGCAACGCTTACGGCAGCCACCATAAAGACAGGTACTAAAACCTTATAAAAACCAATCTTGTCAATTTTTAAACCCATCACAATACTGCCAATAGTACCGCCCAACTGTAAGGTTGAACCAACCATCAGCGCCTGATTCAAAGAGAGTCCTGACTCTTTTGATAAGGTCGGTAACCAGTTGGCGAGAAAATATAGACTGATCATATTTAGAATACTGATCACCCAGATCGAATAGGTAAAAAAAGCACGCTTATTTTTAAATAACTCCAAAGGCGACTTTTTGATTTTAGGGCCTGCGTTGCCGATTATTTTTGTTGCTGCATTGAGTTGTAATGCAGGATAAAATTTATTCAACCAGAATATAATTGTTTTCTCATTTTTTTTATTTTCATCTAAAAAATATAGAGATTCTGGCAACTTAAACAGCATAATAAAAAAAATGATTAAAGGAATGATTCCCCCAAAATAGAAAATAGCCTGCCATCCGCCTATGGGTGTAAGTAAAGCTGAGATAGCACCTCCCAACATGGCGCCGACGGTATAGCCACAAGAAATTACCATCATGGTCAAAATGCGATATTTATTGGGTACAATTTCAGAACTATAGGCCATGGCATTTGGCATGATTCCGCCTAAGAAAATACCCGTGATAAAACGTATGACAGCAAGCTGTTCAATATCTGCGACATGCGGTGTCCATAACATCAACAAAGAGAAAACCAGCGTAGAAATCAATAAGATCGGACGGCGACCAAAGCGATCTGAGAGTGAACTTAAGACAAAGGATCCAACAAACAATCCAAACAAACTGGCGCTAAACACCACACCCAACATGGTTTTTTCGACACCCCATGCTTCTATAATCATTGGGGCTGCATACGCCATGGCCTGAATATCATAGCCATCCATGATCATCAGTAATAAGCAGGTAAATAGGATAAATTTTTGATACGGCCCTACACGTTGCTGGTCAATCAAATCATTTAATGCAACTTCTTTCATGGTGATTCCTTCTCCATGTTGCTTTAGATATTATTTACAATCCAATATTACCTAATTCGTAATTCAATTATATTATTCGTAAATTAAACTTATAACAATATCTTATTTTGTTACTGCAAACACTTTTTAATTCTACATATCAATATATTATTTATTTTCAAAGTGAAGCATTCTCAATAAAAAAAACCTCAACACAAGTTGAGGTTTATATTGCATTTAATTCTGTTTAAGTCAGGCTTAAATCTTGAGACTGTTGCTGAATACGCTGTTGTTGCGAAGCACTATAATATTCACCAAACTTGTCGTAGAACGTTTCTCTAAAACAGTAATACAGCATTGCTGTTTTTTCTGGCATCGGAATTAAACGCTGGCTTTCGTAACAAAGATCAGCCACCACTGCTGCATAAGGTTTTACGGTATGGTCTGGCTCGCCTACAATTTTTTTCGCTTCAGAATTTTCAAAAATATAAAAGCTTAGTAAACGGATAGTTGGTCTTAAAAAACCTTTACCAAAAACTGATTTATCCCCAAAAAGTAAATGCCAACCCAAGTCGTTATCATCGCCTCCATAATAACGACCTAAACGATCACGTTTGCCTTCATAAATTTCGGTATACCCAACATCTTTGCCATCTACACCTACAATAAGTAAACGTTGATGGTCATCTGCCAACATTTTGTCAAAATAAACTTGTAGATCGAGTTCTGATTTATTTAATTGCCATTGTGGAATGACATGTGGTTCATGCATCCATTGGTGTAGCAAAGGAATATCTTGAGGATATTGTACTTGGCGTAAGTAATATTGAGTGCCGTCTTCATAATATTCAAAATAATCTGGGAGTTTTTGTGACAATGTAAGCATTTAGGAGGTCCTTGCTCTAGGTTTTAGATGATAATGATAATCAATTTTATTAAAACAGGAAGCATTCTTTTTCTTGTTTTTTGTTAATGAATCGCATCTAACAAAATCGCGAACAGTCATTAAATAACCTAAAATTTAACTGCCAGCCAAGGTAAAAATTAAGGCAGCGAGCATTGCACCCCACCAGATCTGTACAAAGTATTTTCTAAACAGATAGAAACCCAAGACCTGTAAAAAGAAAGCGGCTGGCAAAATGACAAATAACCAGCTTAGCGGGCCAACTGAACTGCCCTCATGCCAGTAATTTAATCCAAAAGAGCATGCTAAGAATATAAGGGCAGAAAAGGATAATAGCTTTCTACGAGCAGTATTTAGCCAAGCATATTGCAGTTGTTTCTGTCCATATTGACTGAGCATGCAAGCTTGTATAAATGCGGCTAAGGCCCAGAAGAGCGCGGCAAAACTCATTTTGGAGCCCCTGCAGGCTGATACTTAGACAGATAAAAATGAATTGCCCCGATATAAAGCATGCCAATCAGTAAACATGCGAGATCAACTCCGACCTGTGACCAGCGTGAATGGGTAATGCTCTGCCACAAAGACGCCTCAGGCACCATCACAAAACTACTGAGGGGGATCAAGAATAGAACCGCAGTAGTCGCTGTCAGTAAAAGAATTACAGTCGCTCGGGTATTCAATACCAGACTGATCAGTAAACTCAACAGCCAGGTGAGATAAAACACCGAGACTTCATAACTCCCCCTTGGTTCAAATGCTGCAGGTAATATTCGCCCTGCCAATAAATAACTGCCACAGGCAAGAGGCAACCCTAGGAAAGTAAAACAGTTGAGATGCTGTACTAGCTTGTAGCTGAAACGATGCTGCTCCTTAATCCTTTTTTTCTGCCATAGCAATGCGCCTGCGGCCAACATGACACAACCGACCACACCCATAACCGCCAAGATAAAACGTATCCAATTCGATGCAAAATACCCCAGATGAATACCATATGAAGATGATGCCAACTGTGCGATCGCACTGAGATTTCGAGGTTGAGCCAATAGTTCAGCCGTATTAGCAGAAAAAATATATTGGGGTGTATTTAAGGTGATAATATTTTTATAGTTATATTCAAACGTAATCATTGCCTCGGCTGTATTCGGTTTCTGCACTTCAAATTTATCTAAAATTGCCCCTGATTCTGTCTTCGCTGGTATTTGTTTTATAAAACTTTCAATAGGTTGCATGGTTGATACAGAAGATTGCTTTGGCTTTGCCAACTCCAGAAATTGCATTTCATTATAAAATTGCGGAATTCCAGCTTTACCATACTGTTGTGATAAACTCCAGGGTAAAACCAAATAAAATAGAATCAATAAGCCTGTAAAAGCCATCATCAAATAAAAAGGAAAAGTAATCACGCCCGTAATATGATGCAAATCAAGTAAAGATCTCTGGCCCTTAAAAGCCCTAAAGACAAAAAACTCTTTTATAATTTTTTTATGGGTGATTACACCCGTGATCAAACTAATCAATAAGATTAGAGAGACTATTGCAACAATAGAACTACCTATCTTGCTTGGCAGTGGATACAAGGTATAGTGCAGCTTAAAGAAGAAATCCCCTGCTAAGGTGTTTCGTACATGTTCTAGTAATTTACCTGTGTTTGGATCTTGCAGCTTTTGATACTTGCCATCCTGATCTTGCCACTGCAACACGTTGACTGGCATACGTTCATTCGCTACCGTCACACGCCAGCGGTTCGCATCAGGGGCATTTTGCTTTAAATAATCAAAAGCTATTTGCGCTGAGTGTTGGGTTGAGGGGATTTTTTCAGTTTGGCTAAGTACTTCAGGTTGAGCCCAAACATTAATTTCTGTCCGAAAATAAGCGATTGAACCTGTTAAGAAAATAAAAAAGATGACCCACAACACGATAATGCCAAACCAGCTATGTAAAATGGCTTGGATTTGACGAAAATTCATTTTAAGTCACTCCCCATACGTTGAGTAACCAATAGCCTGCAAGTAAGCATATACCGACAATATTTATTGTCCAAAACCACCGTTTAGAAATGATTGCACTCGTAAAAACAACGTAGAAGATAAAAAAGATAAAACTAATAAAAACGGCAAGATAAACATTTTCAGCTTTGGGAAAAGGCAACCATTCAGCCAAAACCAGACTCAGCCATGCGCTATAACAATAGGCTGCAAAACAGATAAAAAACACTCTGCGATAAGTAAAGTTAAATTTTTCTTGTTTTTCTAACTGACCCATCGGTTTCGCCCTAAATATCGAAAGCTCATATAGAAAGGAAGAAATATCTTTTTTAAATTATAAATATTTCTTCCTCGTTTACATTAGCAGCTAAATATTAGTAGCTGATCGTGTAGCTTAGACCATAGGTACGGCCTTCAGCTGGGATTGCCAATAATGGGTTCCCGTTCGATACTGCAGCTTGCTGTGCAAATACAGTATTGTATTGAAGTCCCCAAACGTTATATACACCAAAATCTACACGACCTTTCCATGCAGGGACATGTCCCAACACATCCATGGTGGCATAGCCCTTAATTTTTGCTGCAGTATTCGCATCAGCTTTCACGGCAGCCTGAAATGCTTTATCTGAACTTGCAGCCGCTGCTGCGACTAATTCGCGATCATCATTATAGGCCTTGTTTGTCCCTTTAATTGCTTGCATTTGGACACGAACACCATAACCCTCATCATTATCCCATTCAGCAAAAAGCGTTCCTTTCATTGGTGAAACTGCAAATGAATTTAGCTCATGCCACTTATTTGCCGCATCTTTATACTGCCCACTGGTATAACCTAAAGTACCACCCACCTTATAGTTATCCATGAATGGATAACTAATCGTAGCTTCTGCGCCATATACACGTTGATCCGTATCTACGATTTTAGCTGCTCGGTTATTAAACTGCACTGTCTTATCAGAGGTGTTATAGAAACCAGTTAAACCAAGATTTAATCCATCATCTTGATTTAAACGCCAACCTAGCTCATAACTATTTACAGTAATCGGCTGAAGGTTTGAGGTTGAAACTGTATAAGTCGATACATCACGCAGCATACGTTGTACATCTGGGAAGCTGAAACCCTGAGAAAAATTAGCATACACTTGCTGTGCGTCACTAAGTTTATAAACAGCACCTAGATTAAATAATGGTTTATCATCATGCGTTGAGCCAGCAGGAACCGTTACTGACTCTCGGCTAGGAATATAGGCATCTGTTTCTGCTTGAATATATTGATAACGAATACCAGCTTGAATGTTCAATTGATCACTAACAGCATAATCACCTTGAACAAATGTACCAATATTTTGAACTTCTGTATTAGGACCATATCCCTTACGTACACCTGTAGGTGTATAAACTAAATAAGGGTATTTTGTCGCAAGAATATCAATATATTGCTCGTCTTTTTCCCAGTCGTAATCAAGACCATAAGTTAATTTTAGATCTCTGTCGGCAACATTAAAGTCTGATTGCATAGTTGAGCGTAAACCTGCAACCTTAATTTCCGATTGAGACTGGTTCACAGAGGTTACGGCTTTTGTTGTTAAACCATATGGGAAAAATCTTGCTTTCTCATTACGATAATAAGCTTCAACATTCAGTACTTGGCCTAAGAAATCTTGGTTTTGATACTGTGAATTTATAGCATAACGTTCTGTAAATAAGTGATCACTCAGCTTCAAGCCTTTAATTGCTTTATAGCTTGGCTCACTCATATCATTACTAGTGCCTGTTGTAGGCAAATATGAATAATCTGGGCCGTAATCCGTATCTTGTTTGTCTTTATAATATTGTGCGCCAAAGCTTAAGCTTTGTTTATCCGTTAAATTGAAATTCAGCCGCCCATTCACATCAATGGTATCGGTGTCCATGGTACTACCTTGCCAAGGACTTAAAGAAATTCGGTTACCGTCACCATCAAACTGCGAACCACGACTTGTAAAATTAGCGCCTAAAAAGCCATCTACATTACCTTTATTAAAGGAAACTGACTGTCCAACCTCATACGCTAAACCATCTCCACGAAATGTATCTGATGAGGTAATTCCAACCTTAGTTTCAAAACTAAGTGGTTTTGAAGTATCAGCACGTTTAGTAATAATATTGATAATACCGCCAGTTGCACCAGAGCCGTAAATACTGGTTGCCCCTGAGATAATTTCAATACGCTCAATCATGCTTGGGCTAATACTATTCAGCTGGCGAGAAACATCTCGAGAACCTGTTTGCGAAACGCCGTCAATCATCACCAAAACATTACGACCACGCATCGTTTGACCATAATTACTGGTTGTACCGCTGCTAGGAGCAAGTGACGGAACAAGCTGCGCTAAGACATCTGCAACTTTACGTCCAGCCGTTGCCTGTTGTGCGATTTGCGTACGATCAATCGTCTGAACAGTCCCTGCAATTTCTGAAATATTCTTTGGTGTTCGGGTCGCAGTTACAACTATCTTTTCTAACTGAGCAACAGGTTTTTGCGATGATTCTGCTGTTACAGCAGCATCTCCTGACACAGTTTCTGCATATGCTTGCTGCGCAAACATGGCCATGACAGCAAGACAACATGGTGTCATTTTAAACAGTACTTGTTTTGCTCTAAACTCATTATTGACTTTCATTTTCTCGTTTCTCCAGAGCCCTAATATCACTCAAAAAATATCCAAAAGGCAGGCCATCATACTAAATTTAAATATTAATGAGAATGATTTTTATTAAAAATAGTATTCATCTATCCTTTCCTGTAAAAAGAAATTGTCTTTCTTGGTTTTTTCTTCTCGTTCAATGAGCTGAAACTGCTCCAAATAGGCATGAGCGACGTCTAATTTGAGAACAAATACACCATCGGCATCAGCGATTAACAAGTCACCTGATTGCACCGTACATCCATTGATATAGATATCGGCATTTAGCTCTACCAGACTTTCTCCTTCGTTCCGAGTGGTTAAGCAACTAACCGCATGCGCAAAAATAGGTAACTTCAGTTTTAGTAAAGCCTGACGATCTGTGATTGCTCCAAGTACGACAACTCCAGCCAGACCGCAATGAATTGCAGCAACACTTCTTTGCTCTCCCCAACATGCACGTTGCAAATCATGTCGAGCATCAATCAACAGTACTTCATTGGGCTGACAGCTCATTAGAACCTGTCTTAATTTGCTTGCATTTGTTGATTCAAGCCGCGCTGTTCTTACAATGCCTACCACCTGCTGTTCAGGAGACATGGGGAAAACATGTGGGATATGACCTAAATCTAAAACATGGCCAATTGTAGAGCTTGCAATCTCTTTATAAGCATCGACCAGTAACGCTAAATTATCGATTTGATTCATAAGCTCATCTCTTTGATTTGTTTTGGCTGTAACGGGCAATTTCGACATAGCTCTTGCCCTGCTTCTTCAAGCTGAAAATAGAAACAGCACTTTTGTCGCATATAAGTTTTTAATTCTGGATGCCAATTTCCCCAAAGCTTTGCAAACGGATTTTCCTGTAAATTAAAACTTTGTGCTGATTTCGCGTTTAACCATTCTTGTTGCTTTAATAGTCGTTCCTGCATCTCTTTGCTTAAATTCTGCTGTTGCAAAGCTCGGTAAAATTGTACGACTCGTACGGCAGCATTTTCCCAAAGCAATACATAAGAAACACGGCCAACTTTGGCAAATTGTGAAAATAATGCGCTTAATTGGTTCAACATGAACTCAATATCGTGGAAAGACAAAACTTGAAAAGATGAATAGGCCGAGTCAATCAGTTGTAAAGTTCTATCCCAATACCAGTTCTTAGTTAATTCAATCGCTAATGTTGAACTTTGCCATTGAACAAAGGGCAACGCTGCAGCCTGACAATATAAGGAAGGCAATATCCAGAGGGTTGACCAATATTTAACAAACAATGATGTCGCACACCTTAAGTTTTTGGCATGAATACGTGTCGCAAAATTTTGCAGTGTGTTTTTACAAACCTCATCATCCAGTAAATCAACCAATGTTGTTGTACCCATTGGAAAATTGGATATTTCCAGTTTTAGATTTTGCTGTAAAACTGAGAAAGTAGTGACTAACTCTGCTTGCACATCACGACACATATTCATATTTACTTTTACTGACCCAAAACGTGCCAAAGTGGATTTTGGGTTTGCCCTATTCCAGAAGGCATACTCCCGATACGGGTATCCTGTTCAAGTAAAGGTCGCAGTAACTGTTTATAAGGCCATTGCGGCGACTCAAATAGTAAAAGCTGTAACTGAGCCCGAATTTCTTCTGAAAAATTGAGATTTTCCAGTTGATGTTGTAACTCGGCTGCCAGCACTTGCCAAACTTGTGTTGCTGCAATTTGATAATGGCTGACCAAAGTATCGATAATGCACGCTAAGTTGACCTGTATCCCCAGAGTCTGGATATAAAACAGTAGCTCTTCGACTGAATCATGATAAAGCGTATTTCTAAAATCATGTGGACTTAAATAATCTGGATCATTTAAACCACTTTGAAGAACCCAAGGTAAATAAATACGTAATGAATCATGATCTCTGAACATCAAACCATCGAACTGACCATTTTTAAGGACGAGACACAGATTCTGCCCATGAATTTCGCCCATAAGACCTAGACGGAATAAGCGTAAATTGACCTCGAAGAAGCATGAACATAACTGCGCAAACTGATTCAGCACATTTTCCGTATTGGTTTCTCGTTTCTGTAATTGCAGAATATATTCAAAAATCGCAGGTTGTCCTGGAATAATGTGTCCTAGACTGGCCATCGGAATCAGTTGATAAGGCTGCTGCAATAATTCAACTGGAATATGGCGGCGTTGGGCTGCCAGATGGGTTGGCTTCTCTACAAACAGCCATTCATTGTCCGCACTTCGATCCTGTTGTTTTTCAGGTAAGTAAGACCACCATTGTGTTTCCTCACACAGCCATAATTTTTGCTGCAAAATCGGATCTTTGTGCTGGGCTTGGCGTAACAACTTCTGGTTTTTTTCTCCATTGATCATTTTCACGATCGGAAGAAAACGTAATGAACCCAGCGCCTTAATGCCTATCGGCAATTTTAGGCTTTCTTGTGGAATTTCCTCAGACAAAAGACTGCGCATCGAGGCACTGGCGTACATGCCTTTAGATACGAAGTTTAAAGGCTGGCAAATTCCTGCTGTAACATCCTCTGCGTAGAATTGCTGAAATAGATGTTGGTATTGCCATGGATGTACTGGCATTGCGATATGCGTTTCACTCAAACCACGTTGAAACATTTCCTGTTTTAATTGATGCCGCTCAGTACGATTGATAAAAATCTGGCTTGGCTGCTGGGTAAAGATATCCTCCACACCAGCACCAAACATCATTTTGTCTTTATGTACTGCAACCCAGTGAATACAAAGTTCTTGTGCAAATTCAGGACAATATTGCAAATATTCCTGTTGACTTAATCCCTCCTTGAGTTTTGCCAAAGGATGATAAGGTCTGTCTCTATAACCCGCATATTGTTCTAAAATCCGAAATACTCGTGCAGAATTTTGATCAAGTAAATCGTGCGCCTCAACTTGGTGTTGCTGCAACAAACTATATTGTTTTAAACATTGCTTGATTTGCGCTGAAAACTTTTCAAGTTTTTCAGTCTGACAATGTCGAAACAACCCCGTGGCTTGTAAATATTCAAACAGTTCAAATAATTCAATTGAATGAACTTGACTCTGATCATTGCTTCGTTCAACCAGTAAAACCTCTGAATCAGTAACAATACTCCACGGTTGAGCAATTCCCTTCTTGACCTCGAAAATAGTCAAGCGTTGCAAATTTTGCTCAGGTAGCAGTACAAAGTACTGCTGTTCAAGTGCTACCTTATAATGCTGTTTTAAGTCTAAACCGAACACATCAAATTCAGATTCTGCTGTTTTAAAATCAACAATAAATGACACTGGAATGAGTGATTCAGCCAATAAAGCATTGATAAAATCTTGTAAAATCGTTCTGTCTACTAACTGGTAGACAGGTTGAAGTGCATTCATAAATAACCTCACTTCACCTGTGCTTTGAAAGGCGCCAAAGGATTATCCACGAATTTGATCTGCATACTACGATCACCGAATAATCGACGTTTGGTCAGTGACTCAATCCGAAGTTTCTCGGCAAATACATCAAAAATCTGGTATCGCGCATTGTGTTCAGGATGTTGTAATTGATAGTCTTGAATGACTTCTGCTGCCCATTTCCAGAAATCTTGTTCTGCAACGTCACTGTTTTGATTAAGGAAAATTGCAATATCTGTCAAAGCAACAAAGAACAGACAAGCACAGCTAAAATCGCGAATACCGTCTAAATCATCCGTTAAAATAAAAGACATACTGTTGGTTTTAGCATGTTCAGGCGGTAACTGATCCAATTCAGGAGCTAGTTCTGGATGTGTTAAATGCGCAGGGCTGTAACGTACGCCATCGTGGAAATCTTTTAATAAAATACGCGTTGGCCAACCTTGCTGATGCACCAAAATGATATTTTGCCCATGTGATTCAGTTGCAATGCCTTCTGCAAAAAGTAAATGGATCAACGGAGTAATCACAACTTTCAGAAGCTGACGTGTCCATTGTTCAATGCCGTATTGTTGTAACCACGGTGCAATTAACGCCTGACCATCTTTTTGGATATGACTGACACCATTCAATGGAATTGCATCTTCACCATGACGTAAATATTGGTGCACACTTTCACGCCATAAACAGCCGATCGTGCCATAAGCCTGTTGTGCATGAGAAGCTGGCAAGCAAGTAAAATCAACGCTCAAGCCATATACTTCACGTAGAACAGCAAAATCTAATTGTTTCGCTGTTTCGTTCTGTTCAATCAAACGTTGCAGCCAGTCTGTAATAATTGGCCCGTTCATGACTGTATGTTTTGCCAAGATTCTCGAGCTAGACGTATTGGTCAAACTCATCGAAAGTTTAATATATGGTTTTTCTGGGTGCTGTAAATTAGTGACCGTGCGTAAGGACTGCTGAGCCAAATAACGATCCTGACTTTGTCCTAAATAAATAATTTTCTTGTCTACAATTTCTTCTGCAAAAATTGAAATTAAATGATTTTCCCACTGCCAAGGATGCACAGGAATCCAAATATACTGCGATGTATCTACACCCTGCTTTTTAAGCTGTTGCTGAAATTGGATTAAATCCTGCGAGTTGATCTGCTTCTTAAAGAATTCCTTGGTCTCAATACTGCCAGAATGATTTTCAGCAGTGATATCTTTGTGTACGGCCAACCATACCAAAGCGAGAGGCTGGGCAAATTCAACGCCGTAACGAACATTGTCTTGTAAACTAAAACCCACACGAGACTTATAACAAGGATGATATGGATGACCATCCATCAAGTACGACTCTAAAACATCGTATGGATATTGAATTGCTGGCAATGCATAGTTTTCAAAACAAACTTGAGACTGTAAGTCATGAATATAGGTACGTTTTAATTCAAAAATAAAATCTTCAACTTTTGCTGCCTCAGGAATAGCACGCAAGACTTCATCAATAACCTGATTTAAACGTGCAGGTTGCAGATTGCCCTGTTCATCTAGGCGTAAAACATCTTGATGACGATCAAGGCGAACCATTTTGTAACTGTATTTACGCTGACCTGGTGCAATATATCGAATCGTTTGTTGTTGACGATCTTGTACATCTATGATGAAGTTTTTCCCATCAAAATCAGCCGATATAATTTCTTCAAAAATGAGTGCTTGAAGTAATTGTTTAATGACTCTTTGCTCTACTTGCTTCGCTTGCTCAGGTTGTGGTTTCTGCCATGCTTGAAAAGTATTTTGAACAATATGCGTATTTGATAGAACTGGATGTAATTGTCCCATAATAATAATCCTATTTATTTAATTCATTGGTTTTGTGCTGGTCTGGAAAACGCCATGCATAAGGCAAAGCGCACAATATAAGGACAGTACAAAAGATAAAGATTTCCTGAGTCGCCCTAAAGGAATCGGTATTTGTATGGACACTGGTTTGAAAAATATCTTGGCGTAATTGCAAATATAAAGCTGCCAGTACAACGGCAACCGCAGCAAAAAGCCGACGAAATAGATTGTTCAATGCAGCGGCCTGAGTCACCAAGTACTGCTGTTGCTGGCGTAAGCTGTTGAGACCCGCTGTTGTAGAAGGCATATATGACAGGCCCATGCCAAGTCCATGCAGCAACATACAAAAAATGATGAACCATACATTTTGCACGGGTGCCCATGCCAATAAAGCAAATGACAACGCGGTAATCACAATACCTAAACTCATGAGTTTGGCTGCGCCATAACGATCTAAATATTTGCCAGCGGGTTGACTACATAAACCAGTAACCAGAGCACTGCTCATCAGTGCAAAACCCGTCCAAAGTGGGCTGAGCTTTAGGCCTTGTTGAATCCATAAAGGAATCAGCAACATACCGATAAACAAGCCAACTGTTTGAACAACACAAATAATTAGACTGAATCGAAATCCTTGTGTTGAAAAAAGTGCTGGTTCAATTAATGGACTAGTTTGACGTTTTTGGCTTGTTAAAAATTGCCAAAATGTTAAACCCGCTATTGTCAGGAAAAGCCAATACACTGGTTGGTATAAGTCTTCCAAATGATGAATCTGGCTTAATGTTCCCAAAAGCAGAACAATACTTACACCAAGATAAATAAAACCCACCCAATCAAAGGACTGACTGGTATTTGCTTTTTCTTTAGGTAGGTAAAGATATCCAAGTACCAATGCAATCAAAGCGATTGGTAAATTAATAAAGAATAACGCTTGCCAATTGAGCCAGACTAAAACCAGTGCACCTAGCATTGGACCAACCGCTAATGTCAACATAATCATGGCTCCCCATAATCCTGTTGCACTGCCTCTTTGCTCGCTTGGTGTTACTGAAAAAATTAAGCTCAACGACAATGGAATCATCAGGCCACTACAAAAACCTTGTAAAGCTCTAGCAACAAGGACCGACTCAAATTGATTAAACAAACCGCCAATTGCAGATGCCAAAGCAAAACACAATAAGGCGATTAAATAGGTTTGTCGTTTACCGAAACGCTGGCTGAAATAACCAGCGAGTGGCAAGCTAATGCTCATTGCTAATAAAAATGCAACGACCACCCAGCTTGCCCAAATCTCCCCAATCTGGAAATACTGCATCAGTTGGGGAATAGCGGGATTGAAACTACTGTTATTTAAGCTAACAGTACCCGTACCTAACATTACTGTGAGCAAGACATAACGCTGCAATCCGATTTGTGCGGATTGAGCTGCTGATACAGAAGACTGCTCCATACATATTTCCTCTGTACAACCTAGTCGATATGTTCTGAGAGTTTTAACTGTGAATAAAAACCCGTAGAGATAGGTCTAAGTTGTCCAGATTTATGAACAGCACGAGATAAGCCTGAATCAGCCAGTTGGGCGTGATTTCGACTTGAATGGTCTAGATGAGATTGATGAGAAATACCAAACTGCTGATAAGACTGAGCATGATCAAGTTTAAATAACTCTTTACTCAGCAGCTGATTGGCAATCGTGGCTGCTCTATATGCTCCCAAACCCAAGTCCGGAGTACCCACGCCATGATGGAAAACTTCCATATTCTGTAAGAAGATTCGCCCATCACCCTGATAATTCACTTCAAAATTAGCACTCACTTGCCAACGTTCTGCTCGATCAAGTGGAATCATGGACCGTATATTTTGTAAGAAAGCAGGTTTAGGATAGCGATAGCCTGTTGCCGCAATCACACAATCTGCATCAATGAGATAATTCTCATCTTGCTGACTATGATTAAAGTGCAATCGAACTTTTTGGTTTTCTAAAATCTCAGCATGTTTTAATTGATGATGCCCTGCTAGCATTACATCTGTAGCATGACCACCAATACTGCGATGATATAAACGTTCATAAATATCACGAATCGTCTTGCTACTGATTCCTTTATATAAATTCGCCTGCTGAACGGGTAATTCAGCTTTCAACGACGGCGGCAAGTGATAGAAGTAATGCATATAATCAGGACTAAAATGTTCTAGACCCAAAGGCGTATTTTCCATAGGGAAAAATCCAGCAGAACGCGTTAACCAGTGCAAATCAAAGTCTGGCGTTGCCTGCTTTTGTGCATACTGTCGATCAAATAAATCTAGAAAAATTTCCGCTGCCGACTGACCAGAACCAATTAGGACTACATTTCCTTTTAGCTTCTCAGGACAGTTTTTTAGATACTCAGCAGAGTGCAAACACTGTGTTGTTTTGGAATAGACTTGCTGTAGGCTTTCAGGTAAATGCGGTACTGTACCTATACCCAATACAAGCTGACGCGCTCGGTGAGTTTGCTGCTCGCCGTTTGATAATATTACAACCTCAAAACCACCTTTGATCGCCTGTACATCAAGAACTTGGCTACCAAATTGAATATTGCCGAGTTGCTGCACAACCCACTGACAATAGTGGTTATACTCTTGACGCGGAATAAATAAATTTTCACGGAAGTAAAATTTATATAGCCGCTGATGATGCTTCAAATAATTAAGAAAACTATAGGGACTGGTTGGTTCGACCAAACTCACCAGATCCGCCATAAACGGCACTTGTAGCAAGGCATTGGGTAATTGCATCCCCGCATGCCAATCGAAATTCTGTTTCTGTTCAAAAAATTGATATTTAAGATCACTTTTGCCTTGCAGCAAACTGGCAAGACTTAAATTAAAGGGACCCAGCCCTACACCAATAAAATCAAGCATAACTCACATCCTTCTGCTCTACGAACAGCGGATTTTGTAGCTGAACATACACAGACTGGTGTTCAACAGGTGCAATTAGCTCATCAAGCTCATGCAATCGAGTGAGTAAGTTTCCTTTATACGGCAAAGTTTCATTAAACAATAAACCCTGTAACAAGGTACTATCAGGATATTGCTGCAATAAATCTTGCAAGAAACCTTTGAGGTGCTCTAATAGTTCGTCTTCAGTAATAGAACCTGTTGCACCAATGGCATTGATGATTCCAAACAAGGTATTGCCAAAGAAATAATAGCTAAAACGTTCATCTACAAAATCTTTTGGGCCAACAGCAAAGGCTTTTTCTTTAAGCTCAGGCAAGGCTTGTAAAATTTCAGTGGCGAACTCTTCAATATAATAAAACCCTTGGTTGTCACGTAACCACAAGGTTTTTGGAAAATGATCTTCCAGTTCTAGCAATACATTCTGTTGATGTGATTCAAATGCCATACCGTAACGATGATAGAGATGCATTAAAGGTTGCAAGCTCACTTCAAGGAAGCGATTGAACCAATCTAAGGCAATTTCTGAAAGATTTGTCTCATGATTCGTTTTTGCAATTTTTGCAAATAGTGCATTAAATCGATTTAAAGCTTTATTTGGATGATCTTGGCACAACGACGCAATACAAGTCACCTGCTGCTGTGGATGGAATGGTTGATCTCTGAAAATACAAATACTTTCGTTTACCACTTCGCCATCAATTTTTAAAGCCATCCAAGCTGGATCATTGACTGCTTTTAAACTTGGACATTGCTTTAAAATATTCTGACCAAATTCACTATGCCATAAACGATGTGTAAGTTCGCCACGATGACATTCTTTCTCCAAATTCACACGAATTGAATTGGTAATCATCACAGATAGTGAAGGCTTCACCATCCATGGTGCGCTAAAACTCGCCAATGTTCGAATAGAGGTTGTCGGTGAAAATTGCCACCCCCGTAAACCTAAATCAATCAATTGTCCTGTTTGCTTTAAACGCTCAAACCACGGTTTGCTTTGTAAATAACGTGCCTGCCAAGGGTGTAAAGGGAGTAATTTATATTCGGCATGAGTTTTTAATAGGTTGAGATCATTTTCAGACAAATACCACTGTAGAGCTGTCTTCAGCTGAGCGGAAATGCTCTCATCTGTAGCACTACCTTCCGAAATATAATCTTGATGTACAAACCAATAATGGAGTTGGGTCTGCCCTTTATGCTCAGGTGAAAATTTTAACCAGTCCTCATGAACAAAACCTGTTCTACTTTTTGGCGCTGGGTGCATACTGTGGCCAAGAACCAAAGCTTGCTCTGTTTCTATAAAATTCTGACCTGCTTTTACAAGATCATCAAAATCGGCTTCACGCTGTAGTAAAAATTGCTGTAATGCATCACGACTTTGAATCCACTTCTCAACCAAAGATGCCGCATCTAATGGTTCAGAGGATTCACAAACTAATTCTTCAAGTAGTAACCCAACAATTGCAACTGGGCTGAATGGCTTGATTTGACCTTGGATAACAATTTGAGGGAGATCAGCTAAGCGATGTCGTCCGACTCGACTGACGTAGGATAAAGGGAAATTACATTGTGCTTGTATAGACTGGATAGGAATTGATAACAGCGTCAAACCTTGGCTAAACGCTTGTTGTTGGGGACTCTGCTGATTTTTATTTAGCAAGTTACCTTTGCCTGTTTCTTGCGTATATGCGTTGACGAAATGTTGTATCGCCAACCGATTGGCAAGTGATTGCATCAGACTGTATCCTATTATCGAGAGAGTTAAATTTATTTTTCGGAATGTTTTGGCCACAAACATGTCTTAACCACAAAACACTTACGATTAAGATAAAACTAATGATAATTATTATCATTTAAGATTTCAATTCCATAAAAGAACCTGAAAAAGATGACCTAATCCGTTGAATTAATTTGCTTTAGAGATCAATAGAGTTTAAGAAAGATACAAAAAGATAATAATAATTCTCATTAAATAAAATGATCATTCCTTCGATGACAATTGCTTTTGTAGATTTATAAAAATTAAAGATAACAATTACTTATAAAAAATGATACGCAAGTACCTTGTTTAATCTAAAAGATCAAAGAAACCTGCACCCAGCAATTTAGCAAGTTCCTGAGGGTCAAGGCCAATATCTAATCCCCTCTTTCCACCGCTCACATAAATTTTATCAAATGTCGCCGCCGTTGAATCGATGACTGTCTTCAGGCGTTTCTTTTGCCCTAGTGGGCTGATCCCTCCAACCAAATACCCAGTTAAACGTTCGGCATCTTTAGGATTTGCCATTTGTAGTTTCTTGCACCCGACTGCAGCCGCAACTTTTTTTAGATTGAGTTGATGATTTACAGGCAAAATTGCAATGAAATAATTTTTTTCGTCTGTCACCATCAAGGTTTTGAAGACTTCTTCAACATTTAAGTTCAACTTTTCTGCAGCTTCTAGCCCAAAACTTTTTGCATTAACATCATGTTCGTATTCATGAATTGAGAATGCTATTTTATTTTTTTCCAATAGTTTACAAGCTGGTGTCATATCTATTCAGTATTTTTGATGTCGGAATAAAAGTGGGATAAGTGTAACATTTAAAAATTAAAGATTAAATTTGCTTAGGCTATTTTAGATATAATTCTATTCTTGATAATTACTCAAACAACCTCATATATTGGCTAAAGGTGAAACATACAGGCTCAATTCCTATATGAGTTATAAGCATAATAATTTAATGGCCATGCGTCAGAATTATTGGGATGATGAATCATCCACGACCATTCAAGCTGAAAAGCAGTTTCTAAGAGAAATATTGGTCGCTGAAGGTATTTTCAAAGATGCGACTTTAGACGACACCAAGTATTTTTTCTTTACACTCCCCAGTATTATTATTGTCAAAGCTTATTCCGTTGGCTTTCATCATAGTGAAGTTAAACGAATGTTAGTGAAGCATATACATAGTAATAGAGCAGCGTTGATACGGAAATCTTCACTCAAAATTCAGTTTAAAATTTAGGACAGATGTATAGCAAATATCAAGTAAATGCGAAATCTTTACTTAGGCTATTTTTATACAACTGCTCTATTGCACAAATTTAGACTGATAATTCAAGAGATTGAACTATTTTAATACGTTCAAAAGCTGTAATATTCGCTACAATTCAAGTCTCGGCTTTCAACTCTCCGGTTTCAGCATAGGATTTTTCTTTCATGTCAGATCAGAACGATAAGCTTAAAAATCTAAAAACCTCGTCGGTGGATCGTCGCTTATCTATTGCAAAAGCTTCTTTACTTGCTGGAACTCGTTGGGCGACTGCAAATGCCACGTCTCTTTTCTCAAGCGAAGAAGAAAAAGAGAAGAAACGTAAAAAAGCCATGGCTGAACAAGCACATTATTTAGTTTCTGAAATTGGGAAATTAAAAGGTTCAATTGTCAAGATTGGCCAAATGATGGCTTTATACGGTGAGCATTTCTTGCCTGAAGAAATTACTCAAGCCCTAAATACACTCAATAATCAGACGGTTGCATTGGCTTGGCCTGCTATCAAAGCTCATTTACAAGAACAGCTAGGCTCTAAATTAGATGAGCTCACAATTGATCATGAACCTATTGGCACAGCTTCACTTGCTCAAGTGCATCGCGCAACACGTAAATCTGATGGTTTAGAGCTAGTTCTTAAGATTCAATATCCAGGTGTTGCTGAAGCAATTGATTCAGACATGAATCTATTTAAGAATATGTTGAAATTGACACGTATGGTGCCACAAACGCGCGAATTTGATCAGTGGTTTGATGAAGTCCGTGAAATGATGCATCGTGAAGTCGATTACGGCATTGAAGCTGCGACCACACGACGTTTTGCTGAACGTTTAAAAGATGATCCACGTTATATCGTGCCTCAGATTGTTGACGAATTTTGTGCTGAAAAAATTCTTTGTATGACCTTTGAGCGCGGTGTTCCAGTCAATAGTCCAGTGATGCTCTCTCTTCCACAAGAACGCCGCAACCAGTTAGGTGAAGCATCTTTAGAGATTGCAGTACGCGAGTTGTTTGAATGGGGCGAAATGCAGACCGACCCGAACTTTGGTAATTACCTCGTTCGTTTAGGTGATGGCAATGAAGTAAAAGACAAAATTGTTTTACTCGACTTTGGTGCAATTCGTCAGTTTGATAACAATTTACTGTCCGTGGCTCGTAACTTGATTCATGCAGGTTATGACCATGACAAAAATGCAATGGTTAAAGCCATGACAGGCTATGAATTTTTTGATGGTATGCCAGAAAGTGTTAAACCTGGTATGGCGGATGTATTCTTGATTGCTACAGAAGCATTTAGCTGCCCAAGCAATAATCCAGATATGCCTGCAGGTATTATGGATGATCAAGATCGGTATGACTGGAAAAAAAGCCAATTGCATAGCCGTGTAATGCAACAGGCAGGACAATCCATGGCTTCTCGCTATTTTTCGGTTCCACCAAAAGAGTTTATGTTCATTAGTCGTAAATTCATTGGTGCTTATACCTTCATGACCGTGATTGATGCAAAAACCAATGTACGGAAAATGATTCCTCAATTTGCTTGATACAGCGTAAATCTTTTTTAAAGACCAGCCCAATTTAATTGTGCAGGTCTTTTTATTTTTATATGAGGCTAATTGATGAATTAAAGACTTTCCAAAAACAATATAACGCGCTTAAGCACAAGGTTCTGGTATTGTTTTAATTTCATAAGGTAAACCGACATAATTTTCGGCTAAAGTCGTCTTACCCGCAGTAGACCCAAGAATGTAGCTTAGCTCAGCCTGTTTAATTTTATGCTCAAACTCCGTTTCGGTTTCAAAACGATGTAACAAGTGCGTCATCCACCATGAAAAACGTTCAGCCTTCCAAACACGCTGTAAGCACTTTTCTGAATATTCGTTAATGCCCTGATCTGAACCTTCAACAAAATATTGAATCAATGCAATTGAGAGATAAGCAATATCAGAGGCGGCAAGATTCAATCCTTTTGCACCAGTCGGTGGAACAATGTGTGCTGCATCACCTGCCAAAAATAACTTTCCGAATCGCATGGGTTCAGTGACGAAACTACGCAACGGTGCAATACTTTTTTCGATAGATGCACCTGTTATTAGGTTATCTCGACTTTCAGCATCTAGACGCGATTTAAGTTCCTCCCAAAATCTTTCATCTGACCAATCCTCGACCCGATCTGTCAATGGCACCTGTAAATAATAACGGCTACGGGTTTCTGAACGCATACTACACAATGCAAAACCACGTTCTGACTGTACATAAATCAACTCATCGGCAACAGGTGGTACATCGGCCAATATGCCTAACCAGCCAAATGGATAGACTTTCTCAAAGGTTTTAATCTGGTCTTCTGGAACACTGGCACGACACACACCATGATAACCATCACAACCTGCAATAAAGTCACAATTAATTTGCAATACCTGTCCTTGATATTCGAAATAAATCTGAGGTCGTTCATAAAAATCTTTGACCTGTACATTTTTAGCTTCATAAAAAGATCTAAGTTGTGCAGTTTCACGCGCAGCCATTAAATCTTTGGTGACTTCGGTTTGACCATATACCGTAACTTGCTTTCCACCTGTAAGCGCAGATAAATCAACGCGGTGCTTCTGTCCGTTGGTGAGGATCTCAATGCCTGAATGTGGCAATCCTTTCTCTTTCAGATGTTGATCGACGCCTGCTTGTTTGAGTAGATCAACTGAAACCTGTTCAAGAATTCCAGCACGTATCCGCGAACTTACATAATCTGCACTCCTTTGCTCAATAATAATATGCTCAATACCTGCTTTATATAATAGCTGCCCAAGTAGCAATCCAGCTGGGCCTGCACCTATAATCGCGACTTGTGTTGTTAAAATCTCCATGACTTCATCCTTGCACTATCCTGACTTTTAACTTACTGCTTTAAAGATTTGTAGACGATATATCCAAGTCGAAAATAACCGTTTATCATTTCCTTTGTCCGAATAGCGGACAAAATAGCAGAATAATAGGAATGAAAGCATGACCACTATGGATGGTTTTTTACAGCACCCAAATTCACATGAACAAATACGTCAGGAAGACTATATTGCAGGTCTAGCAAAAGGCTTGGCCTTACTTGAAGCATTTGGCATTGATCGACAACGTTTGAATGTTACTCAAGTTGCAGAACGCACGGGTATTAGTCGAACCGCAGCTCGACGGCATTTAAAAACTTTAAAATACTTAGGCTATTTGGAAACCGATGAACATTATTTCTGGCTGACCCATCGTGTATTACGTCTCTCAAGTTCTTATCTCAGTTCTGCTCACTTACCTAAAATTGCCCAGTCATTCTTGAATCTATTATGTGCCCAAACGTCTTTAGCCTTCTCTTTGGTCGTTTTAGATGATAATGAAGTGGTTCCAATTGCTCGAAGTTATCTTCCGCAACATGATAATTTACGGGTTAGTCCCTATGGCATGCATTTAGGTAATCGCTTACCTGCACACGCAACCTCGACAGGTAAAGTTCTTTTGGCAGCACTATCTGAACAAGCTCAGTATGATTGGGTTAAAAGCTATGGGCTAAAACGTTTAACGCCATTCACCATTTTGGATGAATCAAAGTTTATAGATGTATTAAAAACCATTTCCCTATCAGATTATTGTCTATCCAAAGAAGAACATGAGCTTGGCGTAATTGCGATTGCAGTTCCCGTTTTCAATGCGCATGGAAAAGTCATTGCAGCCTTAAACTGCATGTCTCAAACCAATCGTGTACAGGACGATTATTTGATTCATCAAATCTTACCGCTATTACGCAACACAGCCAATGAACTACGCAATGTGATTTAAAATTATGGTGCCTGCTTTAAAACTTTTCTCATCTTTCTAGCTGCTTTCATACTGCGCTATAGGCTTACTGATGCTTAAAAAGTATTCATATGCACTTTAAGCATAAAGTGCCAATTTTATAAACATAAAAGGAATTTTTCAGATTTTAAAAAGAAAAATAAATAAAGCGATATCTAAATAAATATCAAATTCTTATGCATCAACATCTTTTTTAAAGGTCAATTTTCCAAGCGAAAACGATCCAAAATAATTTGACAGAAAATTTAAAACAT
>NZ_BKGB01000019.1:0-79447 GCF_008980925.1 Acinetobacter sp. TUM15071
ATTTCAATATCTTGAGATTTTAAAAATGAGATAAGCACACTGCCAAGAAAAAACTTTTCATGATTTTCTTTCTTCCTATCTTTTATCTTCTGATTTCTTTGCTTGTATAAGTTATTGAAAGAGTTTTTGATTTCATGGTGTGCTTTTTGTTTAATTTCATCAAGAATTTTTTTATTGTAATTTTTTAGCATTCTTAATGCTATTTTTAATCTTTCATCAGTTTGAGAGAAAGGATCTTCATATCCACTAAAATCAACGATATCATTTTCAATATCAGAGCGATCACTCTTTGCGATTGTGCAGATAGAGTCCATTAATTCTTCTAATCTGTTTAATTCTAAAATTTTGTGATATTTATTTTTTAATCTTTTTATATCTTCTTCTGTAAATTGATTTACATGTTTAGATTGAATCAATTGAAGTATCAACTCATCTGAATGAGTACGTCTTGCTATCTGTCTTAAGTGTTTTTCAACTCTTAAAGAAATTTCATTCACTGTTAATTTAACTCTAGCCATTTTGAAACCATCTGTATTTAAGAAAATGTTGGTATATCACAGAGTCTAAAAAAAAATCGCCATAAGTTGAGTTTTTCAAAAAATACTACTCTTCTGTTAATTTATGGCTGTTAATAGGGGGACAGATAAAAAATCTTTTTTGCGAATGCAAAAAAGATTTTTTATATCTCGTATCCGTGTCTTTTTAAATTTCGCTTCACTCCCATTTAAAAAGACACTTCTCCTCGTGCTGCGCAGCCCTTTTAATTTTAAGTGTTTGATTATTAATGATTATATGGTGTTACTCATGTGATTTATTGGTGTTACTCATATTTTTAAAGGGTGTTACTCTTATCTAGTGAAACTGTTACACGTTTTTTGTAAACATCTTATATATTTGTTTTTATTGATAAAAACTGATATATCTTAAATTTCTGGTTCTGTTACTCTTATTTTTAGGTTTTGTACTCATGTAGTTTTATTGAAAGTATGTTTTTTGATCGAAATTTAAGTTTTTTTCATTTTTCTTCACGAAACGAATCATGAAATTTTAAAATTTTGTAGGATCCGATATTCCAATTAAATTAATATCGGAAGTAAAAATGTATTATTTTCATTTAAGTCACAACGTTAAAGGTGATAGTCAAATAAAATTGAGTGACGGTCATTCAAAGTATCGACTATCAAAAAGTGCCTATCACTATATTACTCGTACTTTATATTTTTCTAAGCATAAAAGTGAGATTGAAGAGCTTGAATATTGTGCTCCTTATCATATGCCTCAATGGGTAGATAATCATCCAGAAAAATTTTGGCATGCGGCAGATCAATATACAAGTGTGACCCGACGAACCTCATCGCATATTACAATCGCTTTGCCAAAAGAATTGGATAAAAATCGGCGCATTGAATTGTCTGAAAGGTTAATGCATGAGTTTTGTGGTCAATATAAAATGCCATGTACAATCGCAATTCATAATCATGTTGCTGCGCTGGATGGACAGTCAGAACAACCACATTTACATTTATTATTTTCAGAAAAAAGTATGCTGGATAATATTCAACGTTCCCCAGAGCAGTTCTTTAAGCAATATCGTCAGAAAAATCCTGATAAAGGTGGTGCATTAAAAATCACGGCAGATGTACTTGGATTTAGTCGTAATATATTATTTCACTATCGAACAAAAACTGAAAAAATAATAAATGAATTTTTAGAAAAATATGCACCAACCAAGATTGTAGAAATTCATGGTATTCAATTAGAAGTGAGCAGTGCAGTGTCGTGTTTATCAAATGAAGATTATAATAAAAAATATGGAACTAAATTAAAGGATGTTCCTCAAATTCCTAGGCACTTACTGTATAGCACCGATCCTGAAGATCAAGACACAGTGACAAATTATAGAAAGGAGATTCGGGAAATTCGTCAAAATAACCTATGTGAACTCTATAAAAAAGAGTATGAGTTAGCGTTGGCTAAAAAATGTGAACAGGAAAATTTGAATACTTATCATCGTGATCAATCGAAAAATCTAGATTTTGACTTTTAATATACATACATTAAAAAAATAAGGCTTGTTATATCTGATGAGCTAGTTCAATGGATTTAATCAGTCTGTGTTCAACCTGTGATTTAATCAAATGATCCGTTTATAACCTTCCTATAGACGGATCATTTGAAATTGACCTTAGTTTGATTTGACCTATTTCTTTAAATAATTTTCCATTTGTAGCTGCTCAAGTGTGTGCCATTGATAGCGCTCATGTCCTGCAAAATTCTGTTTGATATATACAATATGTTGAAGAATCCGCTTCTGATATTTCAACAGTTGTTGAATACGTAGATCATCATAATCAATATCTACACGTTGCTGCCTAAGTGCTTGATAAAAGCAGCGGCAATTGATATCCATATTTTTTAACGTTTCCTTTGATGCAGCAGGATGGAGTGGTTGGCTTAATCCTTTTACTGAATAAGATTCATGTGTGACAAAGTCGGGGCGTAGACGGGATTCTTTTGCCACTTTTAATGTTGGTTCAAATGTATTTGATTTAACCTTGATATTTTGAAATGCCTGTTGAATTGAATTTATTAACATGGATGACTGGACGCCTTGAGCAGAATTCTCCAGAGAGGGTGTGATTACGACAGGATCAGGAGTTAGGACGATCTCGTTAGGCAGATTGTTTTGCCCGTTATTCAGCGTGATGAGTTGTTTTAATTTCTTATAGTTAATCGTATAGAAATTGGTTTGTAGCCATTTGTTCTGTGCTAACTTTTCAATCACAAGAATTCCAGCTTGCTTTAACTTTGCGACAATTCGTTTAATCGTTGATACGCTATACACGCCAAGTGTAGTTTGCCATTGCTCGTAGCTATGGAACCAATACTTTTTTCCATTAAAAATTTTCCCTTCGCTATTTTCTAAACAGTAATGCAATTTCTGTAGAAAATTGGCGGCCGCAACGCCATACGCTTTTGCAAGCGTAGGCGAAGCAATTAAAGGATAGTCTCCCGAAATTAGGAGATTGTTATTCTTCTTAGCCTTAGACATGACCAGCCCCAAACAGCACACGCTGTGCGCGCTCAATCAACTTGTGACGTTGATGCGTACGGAATGCCCAGAGCGATGATAAATTATTATTTTGATTGAGCTTTGCGACTTTGAGAATTTGTTCATCATTCATTTCATGCATACATTCACGAATGATCTGATGTGCTTGTTCAAGTTCTTTGAGCAAGGAGTTTGCAGTATCAACAGCGATATAGAGGTTGGCGAGTGTCTGACGCTGAGGATTTGAAATGGATTTGCCAAGTTCAACAATTAGTTGAGAGGCTTGTTTTTTAGGTGTGCAAGTGCTTGCACCATGAAGAATTGCGTTCATAGCAGTAGTCCTAGATAAGTTTTAACACTTACCATCATTACTTCTCACGGTAATGGTGGCAGCAAGACAGGGGTGAGAATACTGAATCTAGGATCAGCCAACCTTACGGTTGCCCTGCAAGCTGCCATAACGACTGCTAAACAGTAGACAAAAAAATAGCCGCTAGTGCGACATTAATTTGCACCTAGATTGTATCAGGTTCTCACGCCTGAACACAGATTTTGCTGTGTAATACTAGGTTAGCTGGGTATACCTTAATCTGTCAACGATCCAATTCAATCTTTTTACATATCTTAACATTAAATAATTTATTGATTAACCTGAAGATATTTTTGATTGTTGACGGCTAGGGAACTCGTTGTCAGAAGTGTTTATGGATGGTGGGCATTGCTCGATTTTTATTCTTTTTCCTGCGTTGAGGACTGATCTGAATAGATATTAGATGTTTTAAGTCATAAAACTTAGAGTGATTGCTGTTAATCATGAGCTGAATTCATGATCAATTCGTCACGGCCTCAATAATATTTAAGACTTTCACTAATTCTTCTCTATCTTAAATTTGTTGAACTGGATATCACCAGAAACTGTATTGAATGTGTTCATAAAATAAGAAATCCATTCTGAATCATAGTTCACATGACTAGGTCAATTTGATTAAACCAAATATTTAAAGGTGCGGTTGGAAGATTTATTGATTTATTTTATTGTTTTATTTTACTAAAGAAGAAAAGTTCATTTTAGACCCATCCATAAAATCAAAATAAGCCAATCGATTGGTTTAATTTGGTCTAATGGGAAAAATCAACCACTTAGATTAAATTAGTTGAGTCCAAACTGATTGTCCAGAATTTAGTATTGCTAAAATTGACTAAAGCGTTGGATAAAATTAATATGGGCTCGCTGGCCTACATTGCCAGTCGGTTTTAGCAGACCGTTGATCCAGCACAGAAAATAGCCTGTCTATTTTTTGTGGACCTTCTCGTCCCCCTTTTATCTTTATGGTAGGACAGAAGGGGGACACCTTCGGGTGTGCTGGTTCCTTGGATCCCAGTCTGCTAACCCTCTTTTGTTCTGCCACCATTATTTAGCAGTAATCGGCAGAACTTCTTAAGATTCAAGGAGCTTCTCATGCTGTATCTATATCTATCTTTTCTCATTTGTGCCTCACCACCTGTTCAACCTTGTTGTGCTTTGCAACGGGGACTAGACGGCTAACTATTATTATTCGTCTGTATTAAAAAACTTTTAACAAGAACAATCCAACGGTGGATGGCTAAATCACGCCTATAAAAATAGACCTTTTTATATCTGCTGGTGATTGTGAATTGCATTGAACATGTGGGGAACAACCATGACTGAACTTACTAAACCCAAAATCATTCCAATCGAAAACCGTCCTCAAAAATCCAAACTCTTTTTAAAATGTGTGGTTTTGCCAATTGTGATCTTTCTGATTATTGCCAAAATCTTTTCCTTTGGTGCTTTTGCCTATATCTTCTTTGGCTTTGACCTGTTCTGGTTTGTGATCATTTACTACCTCTATCAATATGGAAATATATATTTCGATGGAATGACTGAGCAACTGAAACGCCAAGGGGAAACTTTTAACTATCAAAATCGTGGTGTCTGGATTAATAGTCAGGATAAAACCATCATCCTGTTTGATCAGCCGGATCAGCGCTTAGTCAAATATCCTTTTGACTATATAACTTCTGTTGGACATTACAATCTGGTTGAAGATCGCTTTAGAACCACGACTACCGTGATCAGTAACCCAATGATGGGAACCCATGTTAACCAACAAGTACATCGAACACCAATGAAACGTGAGTTTCAGGTCAATATTGGAACACGGGATCAATTTAAACCGAATTATAGTCTTAAAGTGCTGTTTCCTTGGCGTAGTCCCCAGATGGCCAGTGAAATCCGTCAACTCCTTTCGGCTGATCATTATCAATAACAACAATATAAAAATTTAAGGCAGTCAAACATGATGATTTCAAGATCGTTTATGCCATCAGTTCTGATGATGGCAATCAGTACTGTAATGCTCGGATGTGGAGGCGGTGGTTCGGGAGGAGATTCTGGTTCATCCAATAGTGGTGGAACGGAAAATTCTAATAGTGACAATACTAATCCTAAGCCAGTGACCTGCGCTGAAAGCCAATATCTGGAAGAGGATATATGTAAAAACAAGCTAGTGCAGAATATCCAGTCTTTACCATTCAGCAGCCTGATCCGAGGTCAAAGCTATCCATTATCGCTGAAGACGGATCAAGGTCTGGCAGTGACGTTTAGCAGTAACACACCCAACATCTGTAGTGTAAGTGGCAGTGAACTCAAAGCTTTAAATGTTGGTCAATGTACTCTGGTCTTGACACAGACAGGCACGGCAAAAGTTCTACCATTGAATAGCAGTATGACCGTCAATGTGACATGTGCAGCGGAGCAATATCTAGAAAATAATGTGTGTGTAACTAAGGCCAAGCAAACCATTACCCCACTTAAAATGAAATACATCCTGACGGATAGTATTTATTCATTGGATGCTGAATCCAGTGCCAAACTTCCTGTCAAAATCAATAGCCTTTCTTCAGCAACCTGTACTTATTCTAATGGTGAACTCAAAGGGATTAGTGCAGGTGCATGTACCCTTAAACTCACCCAAGAGGGTGATGCCAAAACACTGGCAGCAGAGAGTAAGACCATCAGTTTTGATGTGTTTAAAGCTTCATCTATGGGTGATGCACCCGATATCAATAACTGTTATGCAGGCAAGCTCAGTGCAAAGTTTAGAAATGAATTTTTAAATGAGCTCAATACGGTTCGTGCCTTGCATGGGTTGCCAAGTATTACATACGACTATGCCCGTGAAGATGAAATGATGCAAACTGCTCTGATTCTTGCTGCTAACAACATCTTGACCCATTATCCGGAACCCCACACAGACTGTTATTCAGATATTGGTGCTCTAGGTGCAAGAACTAGTAATCTTGAGATGGGTGTCAGAGCTAATATGTATGACAATCCGCCTGCCAACACTATCAGAAGTTTGATACATGATTATTTTAATGTTATGGCAAATAATGTAGGTCATCGTCTTTGGATGCTCAATCCTTTCTTGCAAAAATCGGCGTATGGTTCAGTCAATGCGCCATCATTCAGGGATACCCGATTCCCTTACGTTGTAGGGACTTCAATTAAAGTTGTTTACCCTTTTAATAATGCAACCATGACACCCCTCGGTGTGATTGCCTATCCCTACCACAACTATCCTGCAAAATATTATATGCCGGGTTCAATCCTCTCGATTTCAGTTTTAACAGATCAAAAGAATTTCTTTGCCAATCGCAATGTGGACTACGGCAAAGCCACTGTTGTTGTCACTGAACGAAGTAGTGGGGCTAAACAAAAGATCAGCAATATCCGCTATGAAAATATTGGTGTTCCCAACCATATCCAGTTTAATTTTGACGATTTAAAACTAAACGTGATCTACGATGTCAAACTCAGCAATGTCTTGGTGAATGGTCAGCCAAAGGAATATTCGTACTGGTTTAAAGTCGATGACAAATAAAGGATAGAAATCAAATGAAAAGATTAATGCTTCACCTTGTTGTCGCCATTAATATGGTAGTGACCAGTTCAACGGTATGTGCTGAAACCAAGAAAGTGAACCTATCAGCAGGTTTGAACTATGTTCTGTCTCAAGTAGCGAGCAAAGGAGATAACAATCAAAGTAACCATAATATGGGGATGCTTTACTACTTAGGTAAAAATGGCGTACTCAAAGATTATAAAAAAGCTGTTGAATGGTTTTCCAAGTCAGCAGCCAATGGTTATGCTCCTTCACAGTACGCATTATCAGTCATGTATCTAAATGGGGATGGTATACCACAGGATGCAGAAAAAGGCGTGGCTTTATTACAAAGTGCAGCACAGCAAGGGCAACCTGAAGCGGTCAGGCTGTATAACTCACTACAAGCTAAGGCCCAGCAGCTTAATACCACTCAAACGCCATCAGTACAAACAGCCACAACAGCCATTAAATACTATGATACATCCAAGCTTGAACCTAAGAACTTTAAGCAAGTTGTACTCCCTAACCTAAGTACAGATACCGTTGCTCGAAGTTTTTATAAAGTGACATCATCCAGAGAAAGAGAAAAAGATGATTACTGGGGAAGTGGCAAATACTACTATGTTAATAAGCCTAGCGACTTGGATGATCTCACAGACGCTGTAATCAGTATCGCACCTATTTTTATTTACCAGAATATGCAGGGGGAAGCTCGTTATTTAGTCCCAGTCGAAGTGACTTTAGCAATCGAAGGCAGGATCGAAACTTCACATGCTACACGAGGCACTTTGGAATTATATCTCTTTAAAAAATTGGACAATGGGCAATTCCAAATGATTTCAAAAACAGCCCAAGGGGGAGTTGAAAGTATTGAGGAATATGGTCGAACCTCATGGAACGCCCAAGAATTTAGAAAGAACTTACAAGCTTTTGGAAACAATATACTAGGAAGCTATACCATTGATGGTTATTACGGCAATGGTTATGGAGAAAGCGTATGGTCACTTCTTCTGTTAAATGAAGAAGGCTATATTGTTGAACAAATGTTCGAAGAAGGGAAAGTTTCAGAACAACCAGAGTATGGCTATTCTTCAGCAATCAAAGTTAACAAAAATGGACAACCATTTTATCCATTCCAGATTCATTATCAGGGAACGGATATGAACGACAATAATCGGATGGTTAAAGTAAATAAAATTTTAAGTTATCAGTATGACAGTAAGAGTAAGTTTTATTTGAAGCTGAAATAATACTCTTAAATTAGAATAGCTATATTGATGTCTATCCTCCTGTTTCTGGGTATTAGGAATTGGAGGACACTATAAGAATGAGGAGGTATCAGTGAATATTAAACCAATCAGAAATGATGATGATCTTACTAACGCTTTTATTCGTTTAGAAAGTATCTTTCAGGCAGATAAAGGTACGTCTGAAGCTGAGGAAATGGAAATTTTAGTTGTCCTTATTGAAGCTTATGAAGAGGAATATTATCCAATCAAAGTTGTAAAGAGCAGTGAGGTATTAAAAATTAAATGAAATATCTACGGCTCTTATCATTAACAAACATATTCTAAGATATGAGCAATAGTGTTACTCAAAGACAAGTATCTTTATACTGCCGTTATCTGGTTCAATATGTCGGTGTTAAGAGACAGCAGATCGTACGATCACGAGAGGAAATTGTATTACGTGAACAATGGTATCAACAAAATAAACATGCCATGCGTACGATGAGTTTGAAGGATATTCAACAAAATTCATATAACACTGTTAAAGCTGCTTAGAGGAGTCAGTGCAGTATTTGGAATCAAAGAGCGAAACTAAAAAATTTCTACAGCTTTAATTTTTTTTAAATCGTGAATTGCTAGCTTATATGCTTCTTTTTCAATCACTAACCATAAGGTCTTTACTTCATCTGAACTTATATTTAAACCACTTTCCACGGTATAAGATGGGAATTTATAACAAAATTTAAGGGCTAAATAATATACACGCCCAATACTGTTTTTTTCAGGTAAAGAGATTTTTTTTTCACCCAAAAAGGACAATACATTTTCGAAATTTGCTTGTGGTAGAAAACCAAGAATGAGCTGATCTAACTGATAATTTATTCTTTTCCAAATTTCGTATTTATCTTCATTAGACATTCCATTCCAATTAATAATTTCGTGGGCATATCTACGGCAACCTATGCAAACCTCATCCCCAAACGTAGTTGAACAACGACCTATGCATGGGGTGGTCAATATATGAGTCTTTGTTTGATGTGGTGACATAGTTCTAATTCGCAGTTGCTGAAACACCAAAAAAGAATAATTCAAAAAAACCAAAAACACAATATATTGTGTTTTATTTAAAAATATATACCATATGTAGTGTTGGTGCTTAATTCGAGCACCAGCGATGTTAAATTGATTTGATGGAATTTTTATGACTGATTTAAATGAACTTAAGAATGAAAAATCTATGGATGATAAAGAAATGTCTAATCATAATTTGCTGAAAGCAAAAGAGAATTTGGCCAATCTTGATATTAGTTTAGGTCTAGAAGAGTTAGAAGGAATTGGTGGTCGCGTGCAAGTTGATGAGAAATTTATGATCAATTGTAGATCGGATGTTAATCAACTAGTTCCTTTTAAATATGAATGGGCTTGGCAAAAATATTTGGATGGATGCTCAAACCACTGGATGCCACAAGAAGTTAATATGACTCAAGATATTACACTTTGGAAATCTGAAAATGGTTTAAGCGACGATGAACGTACAATTGTTATGCGTTCACTCGGTTTTTTTGCAACTGCAGATTCGTTGGTAGCAAACAACTTAGTTTTGTCAGTTTACAGACATATTACTAACCCAGAATGTCGTCAATATATTTTAAGACAAGCCTTTGAAGAGGCAATCCATACCCACACCTATCAATATTGCATTGAGTCATTAGGAATGGATGAAGGTGAAGTCTTTAATATGTATCGAGAGGTGCCTTCTGTTGCCCGAAAAGCTACATGGGCTCTAAAGTATACTCAATCTTTATCAGACCCTAATTTTAAAACAGGCACAGTTGAAAATGATCGCAAGCTTTTAAAAAATTTAATTGCGTACTATTGCGTTCTTGAAGGTATTTTCTTTTATTGTGGCTTCACTCAAATTCTGAGTATGGGGCGGAGAAATAAAATGACTGGGGTCGCTGAGCAATTCCAGTTCATTCTAAGAGATGAATCGATGCATGTTAATTTCGGCATAGATGTAATCAACCAAATAAAGATTGAAAATCCTCATTTATGGAATCTTGAGTTTCGCGTTGAAGTTATCCAAATGCTGGTTGAAGGTACAATGCTGGAAATCGAGTATGCAAGGGATACTATGCCTCGAGGCGTATTAGGCATGAATGCATCTATGATGGAAGAGTACCTTAAATTCATTTGTAATCGACGTTTGGTACAGCTTGGACTTCGAGAGCAGTATGTTCAGGCTAGCAATCCATTTCCGTGGATGTCAGAAATGATGGATCTTAGAAAAGAGAAAAACTTCTTCGAAACTCGAGTAAATGAATATCAAGCTGGGGGAGCATTAAGCTGGGATTAGATTTATTTTTTAAAATATAAATTAATCAATAATTAAGGTGATTCCGCTTTTAGAAAAGTTTTGCCTTCTCTTATACATCCTTTTTTATTTAAGGAAATAAACCCAATGGTTGATCAAAAAATAGCTCCTTACGGTATTTTTATTCTACGGTTTGCAACTGGCTTCGCGTTGTTAGCTCATTCTTTTTATTTGAAAATTTTTGTTTTTACTATGCCCGGAACGGTTAGTTTTTTTGAATCGCTTGGCTTGCCCGGTATTTTGGCATGGTTTACTCTTGCTGGAGAGGTGATTACAGGATTAATGCTTATTTTAGGTATTAAGCCAAGGTTGGGTGCCATTTTAGCTGCGCCTATTGTTTTGGGCGCTACTTGGGCACACTCTAATAATGGATGGCTATTTACTAATACCGGTGGTGGTTGGGAATATCCACTCTTCTGGTTTATTGTTTTAGTCTCTATTGCTCTACTTGGTGATGGTGCTTTTACTACAGTAGCAACAAATAAAAAGCATTCGAAAAAATATTAATATTTTTTCAGTTTCAAATATTTTTGTGGTTATTGTAAGTTGGTTTTAGTAATCCTAGATGATCAGAGCACATCAAATCTCAGTCTATATAGGGTGCATTTTCATCAGATATCAATAATGGAAATACATTCCTATTCGATTATAGTGTTTCTTATTCTTGGCAAGAATCTAACTCAATAAAATCTTTTAAATAGGCATGTTCTGGGTTTGAGCATGCCTTTTCTTAAAACAAAATTTTAAAAATTAAAGTGTTTAAGAATTTAGTTCTAGATATGCAGGAAATTAAATTTCACTCTCCAGTTTCTTTTCAATAAAAAACTTCGCTACAGCCTCAGATGATACATTGATTAAAATGACTGCTGAGCGAAAGTACTTAGATGAAAATCTAAGGCTGCTATGGATTTGTTAATAAATGAATACAAGAAAGGTGATATTAAGGCTGCCCAGAATTTTAAAAATCAGCTAGATGAGGCTTTGGGTAATTGGGCTACATCTGGAAGTTATGAGGTTCTTTGTGTAAATCCAAAAGCAGCAGTTGGGGCAATGGTTTACGCTATTGGCGAGTTAACTATTCCAGTTAATGCTTATGAAATTATTTCTGTAGATAAGCTAGGGAGGGCAGTAAAGGTTATTGAAACCATATTGCAACCATAAGAATATTTATTGATTTTAAGTTGTTGTAATAATTAAATTATATATAAAAAGTGATCCCATCCATCATCGGGGCGACGGAAATACGTGGCTTTAATGATTCAAGTGGTTGCATAAACGGTTCTCGGATCTGGACAAGAAAAGAAAGGGCAGCATTATACGAGTTTTGTGATCAATTCACCAATGCTCTTCCCGAGCACTTCAATTTTAACCATGAAGCGTGATATTTAAGATGTTGCGATGTCTGTTCTCTTCGTCAAAAGGTAATCAAACAAGCTAAACAACATGCATGCGAAAACGAGGCTGATTCCTGCTAAACAAGTCATGCTCCAGCCACCGTGATTCCAGGCAAAAATGCCGAGAGCCGAACCACATGCACCGCCAGTAAAATACGCTGTCATATAAATGGCATTAATACGAGACTTTGCATCAGGACGTAAACGGAAAATCACACTTTGATTGCTGGTATGGACTAAGGCGAGTGCCAACTGGATGAGTGCAAAACCAAGGATATAGCTGAACAAGACGCTTTGTCCGAAATAGAAACAGATCCAACTCACGATAAATAAACCACATCCAATCCATGTTAACTGATTGGTATAACCTTGATCGGCATATTTACCGACATACTGTGTTGAGAGCGCACCAAAGATTCCGACCAAAGGCACCATACCAATTAAAAGATCTTGAAGATGATGTGCTGAGGTTAGCAGTAGGGCAATGGTAGAATATAAAATACTGACCGCGGCAAAAGCAAAGCCGCCTGCAAGTGCACGTAAGACTAAACGTTTCTCTTGCTTTAACAGTTGCGCCATTGAAGCGAAGACTTGGCTATAATTCATTTTCATGCGCATGGCGTATGGCAAACGACTTTTTAATGCGTAGGCCAAGATCAGCATCAGTATGCCACTGACCACATAAATCACTTTCCAGTGGAATAAATTCGAAAATAAACCTGCCAGACTGGTTGAAAGTAAAATACCTACCAGCAATCCACTCATTAAGAAGCCAATCACTTCACCTGTTTTTTCTGGTTTTACCGTCATGGTTGCAAGCGGAATCAATACCTGTGCAGCAACTGAAAATAGTCCAGCCATGACCGTACCGAGCCAAAGCATAGGTAAGTTGATGGAGAAAGCACTAATAAATAGGCCAACAGCACATAACACCATCAATAAAGGAATGAATTTAGTTTTATTGACCACATCGCCCATTGGCACAATAAACAGTAAGCCCAATGCATAAGAGACTTGGGCAAAAGTCACTGTCAGTGCAGCTTGACCTTCGGTCACTGCAAAATACTGCTGAATGGAGTGAATCAAAGGCTGACTATAATAGTTGGCACCCGCACACAAACCACATGCTGCAGCCATAAACCAGAGTAATGCTTTATTTTGACTAATATCTTGGGGGGCAGACATAATTTTCTCGATCACTGATTTATGCGGTATAGGCAGTTGCTTCAACTTCGATTTGCATGCCTTCCAATGCCAAACGTGGGACAGGAATGAGCGTACATGCTGGGAAAGCATGGTTTTTCCATAAATCTTGCATGATTTGAATCAAAGCCTGATGCTTTTTAGCATCATGCTCCACTATTAGAATGCGTAAAACGGCGATATCCGTAATTTGAGCATGGACTGAAGCTAAAGCGTGTTGAATATTATAGAAGACTTGTTGTACCTGTTGGTCAAAATATTCTGAAAGCTCACCATTTTTATTTTCGCCACCTTGACCTGCGATATGAATGGTACGCATATTGGGTGGAACAATGGCCACATGACTATAGCCATTACTACGTGGATCATAAAGTTCATTCGGATTAATGATTTCAAAGGGCGGTGTGTCAGTCTGTTTCATGGCTACAACATCATGTTGAACATTGAGATGATTGAGTATCAAAGCTCAAGTTAGCTTGAGGTCAAGTGGATTTTGAAGCCAAACCAACAATAAATGACAATAAATGACAATAAAAAGCCTATTTTTTAGAATTTTAAGTTTTATGCAGATCAAAAGTTGGTTTAATTACTAAGAGTGTTTGTTTTTTGCACCAATATTGTGCAATAAAGCAGCTTTTGCTAGACAAAACCATACAAATATCACTTGAAAAAATGTCTATCTAAGTTTTTTTAACTCTTTTTGATTTTTCTGAAGTATTTACTGCCTACAATTCAGATTAATTGATAAGGAGAAATAAGCGCTCATGCTTATAACTCACTTGAGTTCTATAAATGAGCAGATAAAAAGTAGCCGAAAAGACCAATAAAAGTTCAGAGAAGCCAATCCCTCCTAACAACTGCATGATTATGATGCCGATTCAACCCATCTATCATTACTAGATAAAAGGAGTGATCCAATTTGGTGAAACGAATTTAGTGTTTTGGTAATGAGGATAAGGGCGATCAGTAGGTTTATTGAGTGAATGCCGCTTTTATCTTTCGTGTGAGAAAGGGAAATGCAAGAAAATAGATGGATTGATTATGAGAATGCTTGAGTTCTCACATTCATGGAATATGAAAAACAAGGTTTGACTGATCAAAAGGCAAACCTGCGGATCATACAAGTTAAAAATGTGAATGTGAATCATCAGTTCAAAATATAGGTATTTATTAAATAAATATTGGGTGGAAATTTAAAATACTTCCATTAGAATCCAAATTTCTACAAAGAATACTCCTGGGGGAAACATTGCTATTTGCGATGTTTACTTAAGAAAAACTAGCTTGAGGAACGCTCATGCAGATCGGAATCCCAACCGAAACTGTTGCAGGTGAAAGTCGTGTAGCGGCAACACCAGAGACAGTTAAGAAGTTGATTAACGCAGGTCATAGTATTGTCATTCAACGTGGTGCTGGTGTTAAAGCTGCATACATTGACAGTGCTTATGAACAAGTTGGCGCAACCATTACGGACGATGCTTATACAGGCAGCCAAATTATTTTGAAGGTACGTGCCCCTAAAGGCGATGAAATTCAAAAACTTGCGGCGAATACTACTGTCATAGCAATGTTTGACCCTTACCGCAATCCAGAACTAGATCAGTTTGCTAATCAGCAAGTATCTGCTTTTGCTCTAGAATTACTTCCACGTACGCTTTCTCGCGCACAAAATATGGATGTACTTTCTTCTCAAGCAAACTTGGCGGGTTATAAGTCTGTATTGTTAGCTGCGGCTGAATATCAACGTATGTTCCCAATGTTAATGACGGCTGCAGGTACTGTTAAACCAGCACGTGTTGTGATTATGGGTGTTGGTGTTGCGGGTCTTCAAGCGATTGCGACTGCGAAACGTTTAGGTGCAGTCGTAGAAGCGACTGACTTACGTCCAACAGCAAAAGAGCAGGTTGAATCTTTAGGCGGTAAGTGGCTCGATGTGCCAATGTCCGATGAAGAAAAACAACGTGCTGCTGAAGCTGCGAAAAGCGGCTATGGTTGGCAGCCGGGTGAGCAATACATCAAAGATCAAGCTGCGATTGTAGATAAAGCTGTATCAAATGCTGACATCGTAATCACCACTGCATTGATTCCGGGTCGTAATGCTCCGCGTTTAATTAAAGCTGAAACCGTTGCCAAAATGAAACCGGGTTCTGTCATTTTAGATATGGCAGTAGAAACGGGTGGTAACGTTGAAGGTTCTAAAGAAGGCGAAACAGTCACAACTGAAAATGGCGTGAAAATTTTGGGTATTCCAAACATTCCAGGCACAGTTGCAACTGAAGCATCTGCATTGTATGCACGTAACGTTTTTAACTTCCTTGAGACATTATTCGACAAAGACAAAGCCTTTGCGATCAATCAAGAAGAAGAAATCCAAAAAGCGTTACTCGTGACTCATGGCGGTCAAGTACTGCTCAAGCGCGGTTAAGGAGAGTTCTCATGGTTGAAACGATTACAATTTTCGTCCTTGCCATCTTCGTTGGTTATTACGTGGTGTGGGGTGTAACACCTGCATTACATACACCATTAATGGCAGTAACCAATGCGTTGTCTTCAATTATTGTTGTTGGCGCGATGATCCAAACAGTGGGTATGCCAGCAATTGGTGTGGATGCTAATGTTGCATTCCAAAGTGTAAACGTGGTGAGTATCCTTGGTGCGATTGCTGTGTTCTTGGCAAGTATCAACATCTTCGGTGGCTTTGCTGTAACTGCTCGTATGCTTGAAATGTTCAAGCCGAAGCAAAAGAAAAAAGAGGGCTAAGCAATGGAATTCATTCGAGACTATGCGGATTGGTTCTACCTGATTGGTGCTGTCCTCTTTATCTTAACTTTACGTGGCTTGTCTGGTCCTAAGACTGCAATTGCAGGTAATCGCTACGGTATGATCGCAATGGCGATTGCTGTAGTAACCACCTTCTTTGTTGCTGAACATCCTGTTGTTTGGATGATCGGTGGTGCAATGGTATTGGGTGCTGTCGTTGGTATCGCACGTGCGAAAACAGTGCCAATGACACAAATGCCTGAGACTGTTGCGTTGATGCACTCTCTCGTGGGTTTGGCTGCGGTATTGATTGCAATTGCGGCGATTCTGCACAACAACCAACTCAATGTTTTATTTGAACAAAATGAAGCCGCGTTAACAGCTGCTGGTGTTCAACATGCACATATGAGTTCAGTTCATTTATTTGAATTGTTTGTGGGCTGCTTCGTTGGTGCGATCACATTTACTGCATCTGTATTTGCTTACGGTAAATTGGCTGCGAAGAAATGGGCAAAAACAATTTCTGGCGCATGGGTTAAACCAGTTCAAGCAACCATCTTTATTGCGATGCTTGCATGTGGTTTCTACTTCTTCACTACAGGTAACATGACTGCATTCTGGGCAATGACTGCACTTGCACTTGCATTTGGCTGGGTATGGATTGCGCCAGTAGGCGGTGGTGATATGCCAGTTGTGGTATCACTTTTGAACTCATTTTCTGGTTGGGCTGCGGCAGGTATTGGTTTCACACTTGAAAACAATATGTTGATCGTTGCAGGTTCGCTTGTAGGTTCTTCTGGTGCGATTCTTTCTTACATCATGTGTAAGGCAATGAACCGTTCAATCATCAATGTTTTGTTTGGTGGTGCAATGGGCGGTGCAGCAGTTGCATCAGCAGATAAGGGTGAGCAAGTTCAACGTAACCACCGTTCTGGTTCAGCAGATGACGCAGGCTTCCTGATGTCAAATGCAGATAGCGTTGTGATTGTACCAGGTTATGGTATGGCACAAGGTCGTGCACAGAATGCGGTGAAAGAATTATGTGAAATCTTGAAAGAGCAGGGCGTAAAAGTTCGCTTCGCGATTCACCCAGTTGCTGGTCGTATGCCTGGTCATATGAACGTATTGTTAGCTGAAGCAGATGTTGCTTATGAAGACATCTTGGAAATGGATGAGATCAACTCAGATTTCCCAGCAACAGACGTGGTACTTGTTATTGGTGCAAACGACGTTGTGAACCCTGCGGCGAAAGACGATCCGACTTCACCGATTTATGGTATGCCGATTCTTGAAGCGCATAAAGCACGTACCATTATGGTGATCAAACGTTCTATGGCGACAGGTTATGCTGGCTTAGACAATGACTTGTTCTACAATGAAAAAACCATGATGATCTTTGGTGATGCCAAGAAAGTTGTGGAAGATATGACGAAAGCAATCAATGGTGGCGGTCACTAATCTGACCTCAATCAAGATTGTAAAAGCCACCCTCGGGGTGGCTTTTTTATTTGGTTTATTTTTTAAAGAAACTTTTCGACCAATTGTATAGATTGTTGATATAGATCATGTGCCAATTGCTGATTTTTGGCATGGGAAGATTTCCAGTCAGGCATATGTGCACTGACATACTCCCCATTACGGTTTGCCCATTCATCTCCAATCGCCATTCTGCTAATCAAATTTGCAGGAACAGAGGTTGGTACTAAACCTAGTTTCATCGCCGCATAGACAGGTTTAGGCAAATCTCGATAAATATCTGAAGCGACACCACCTGGGTGTAGTGCATTATTGGTAATTGAACTATCTGCCAGTTGTTCTGCTAACGCATTGCTAAACAGTAAATTCGCGAGTTTGGATTGTCCATAATAGAACAGCGGATTATAAAAACCTTCTGCACGGAATTTATTGGGTTTGATTGAACCTGCCCAATGTGCAATTGAGGCTAAATGGACGATACGTGCTTGAGGAGATTGTTTTAAAACGGGAAGCAGTTTTTGGGTCAATAGAAAATGCCCCAGATAATTGACGCCAAACTGTTGCTCAAAACCATCAGCAGTCAGTTGTTTGGTTTTGGCAAATAGTCCCGCATTGTTGATCAACACATCCAGATTGCCATAACGATCTGCAATTTCATCCGCTGCTTTTCGAGTCAGTTCAAGGTTGTTGAGGTCGAGGGAGATGAGATCGACTTGTCCTTGGTCGAGTGCACGTAATTTGTTTTGTGCTTGTTGTGCTTTCTGTGGATTTCGGCACGCCAGAATCACGTGTTGCCCTTGTTTAACTAACTGTTCTGCCGTGGCAAAACCAATGCCTGTATTGGCACCTGTAATCAGTATTTTCACTTCCTGTACTCCAGTTATGCTATTTATTGGTGGGATTGCAAGAATCTGTATAGTGCTGCAAATTTGACAATTTGTCATGTCAAATTTGAAAATGGGAGATGACTGGCATTCAAGAAACTTACTAATGTAGCTCAACTTGGCTCTAACATTTTTGGCTAAAATTGATAAAAGTCATTTTCAGTCGCTTTTTATTTATTTCCAAAAGAGCTTTAATGTCTTGTAGCGATAAACTTATAAAATGATTTGAAGATAATGAGTCCAGAAGAATTACAGCGGTGTATTAATCAACTCTATTGGTGGGATGGCTATGAGCGTGAAGCAGCATTAAAGCAGCTAAAAGGGTGTTTTGAACCAGATCTATTTCCGCATTTATTGCGTAAATTAAGTGATTATGTGCCTATAAATAGGCAACTTGCAGCCCAACATTTGTTGGTGTGGTCTGAAAGACCGGAGTGTATAGATCTTTGTATTGATTATTTCCTTGATGTTTATGCAATTCAAAAACGAATCCGTATTGTGGGCGAGATTGAAGAGATATTAATGCAAAAGATAGCCTATAATTTGGATAGGGTGAAGTCTATATTGCGGTTTAAACAAGGGAAATTAGCTAGAACGCTATATCGTTATGTTTTCGATAAAAGAATACTCTCAGAGCTTGAACTGGTTGAAATAGCTCAATATGCAAAGGATCAAGGTATTCGAAAATACTGGATTTCTTTTGTTGTGAAGCAAGATGTTGCATTCATAAAGCAGCAACTAATACAAACGCAATATGCTGATGTTAAAAAAGCAATTTTATATGAATTGCAACAACAGGGTGAGTTGGATGAAGTTATTCTACTTCAAGCCCTGAATAGCCAATATTTATCAATTGTCGATATTGCCATTTATGAGTTAAAACAACGGGATTTTGATTTTTTTGAATATTTTAGACGACTCATAATAGTCTTAGCTTTAACTGAACAAGAGGTTAGACTCGGGTTGATGCAAATGCTGTTATTAAAATGGGATAAGCAGGACTTTTATTCTTTGATTAAGTTTTTAAATCAACCTTCTGTTTTATTTGTTGTTTTATATAAGGCGACGAAGTTGGGATATTTTGATTTAGATGAAGTTGTGAAAGTGCTGGAAGAAAAACAGCTTAGACTGCCTTTTTATTTGTTGCGAAAATTTATTTTACTTGATCGCATTCAACCTAGGCAGCTTGATCATCTTTATCAATTCAGTAATGAGCAGCTTGGTGTAGCTCAACGTTTAGAGGCTTACGATAATTTTTCTTTTTGGAATAAGTTTGATTGGCTTATTTGTTTATGGAAATATTGTCATACTCATATAGAGAAACAAATTTTAAAAGAAAAGGTAGAGGTATTGTTAAGTGAAGTTAAGCATCAATACTATCGCCCAATTTGGACCAAAGAGGATCGATTAAAGAGAGCAGCTTTATTTGCCACTTTTTGTCAAGTTTATAGTCTTACAGAGCAATATACGCAAGAGTGTAAGCGGATACAGGAATTACTGATTTAGATATAAAAAAGCGACCTATTCGGTCGCTTTTTTTGAGAGTTTTACGCTACAGATTCGGGTGCACGCCATAAGCTTTCTAAGTCGTAGAACTTACGCGCGGTTGGTAACATTACATGTACCACAACAAAACCGAGGTCGATTAAGATCCACTCAGCATCGCGTTCACCTTCGACACCGATTGGGCGGAAACCTGCTTTACGTGCTTCATCAGCAACATTGTCTGCAAGGGCTTTGACATGACGAGTCGATGTACCGCTTGCAATCACAATTGCATCGGCAACATTGCTAATCGTACTTACGTCAAGTTCAAGAATATCTTTGGCTTTTACATCAGTGAGAGCTTCATGTACAACTTTTAGGCAAGCTTGTACATCTTTGTTCGCTGTTTTGATTTTTAGGTCGTGAGAATTAGAAGCGCTGGGCGATGGTTCTAAATTCATAGAGGGTATATTTTCCTGACAATTGCTCATTGTCAAATATACCGTTTTTCTCTAAAAAGTTCAAATTTTAGCAGTAACAGTTTATGTATTCACATCATTGGAAAAGTACTTCTTTTTCCATGCAAAAGATTGATCTGACTGAGTTTTTGGTCTGTATTCAGCTGCAATGAGACCTCGATAGTCACTTTGTGCTAACCAGTCAAAGATCTGTTTATACGGGATATTTCCTGTATCTGGCTCATTGCGGCCCGGACAGTCGGCAAATTGAATATGCCCAATTTGATGCAAGTTTTCTTGTAAACCAGCCAAAACATCTTCACCCATCATGGCCATGTGATAACAGTCATACTGCATTTTGAGCGCAGGATGGTTGACCGCTTCTAGCATTTCTTGCGCTTGAGCAATGTTCTGAACCAAAAAGCGTGGCATATCGGTGCCATTAATCATTTCTAAAACAGGTTCAATGCCTTGTTCGGTTAACATATGACAAGCAAGCTTTAGATTATTTGATAGGGTATTAAGACAAGGGAGTAGATCAGCATCAAGTGGCTGTTTACCTGCCAGAATATTCACACGTGGAACATTTAATGCATTTGCATAGCTAATGGCGAGTTCAAGGGCCTGATGAAACTCGACTTCACGACCAGGTACACCCGCAAGCCCATTGCCGCCTTGCATTAAATCGCCTGCAGGAACGTTAATCAGACAGAGAGATAAATTGTATTGTTCAAGTTGGGTTCGAATATCAATGATGTCTAATTCATAAGGAAATTGAATTTCCACATGCTGAAAACCGTGAGCTTGCGCTAAAGCAAAACGCTCGATTAAAGGGACTTCAGTGAAAATCATTGATAAATTGACTGCAAGATGGCTCATGTTCGGACTCCCTGAATCAATAGATCCTATTTATTGTTCTATAATTTTGATGATAGTCGCTAAATCCTTCTCAGCAAAGCCATTTTCTTGGTGAGCTTGTAACTGTAATAGAGCTTTTTGTGCCACAGGTATCTTTAAGTTAAAACTTTGTGCCAGAAGTAATGCATTGTTTAAATCTTTTGATAGGGTTTGCACCTTCCACTGTACTGGCTCAAAAGTATGTGTTGCCATACGAGGAGCGAGAATTTGAAAGGGTTTAGAGTCGGCAAAACCACCTGCGAGTGCAGGAGCAAGTAAAGTCGTATCCACACCTGCTTGGTCTGCAAGAGCGACTGCTTCGGCAATGAGCGTGCTATTAGCTGCAACAATCAATTGATTACAGATCTTGGTGGCTTGCCCTGTGCCTGACTCTCCCATACGAGTAACACGCTGTGAGAGTACATTGTAAATTGGGGTGAGCTGTTCGATCGTCTTAGCATCACCACCTGCAAAAATAACCAATGTCCCTTGCTCAGCTCCCATGGTTCCGCCTGATACAGGGGAGTCAATCCATGTGACCTGTTGTTGTTGAGCAGACTGAGCCAATTGTTGCGTTGCTGAGACTGATAAGCTGGAGAAATCAACGATGATCTGTTCAGCTTTCAAATACGGTTGAATTTGGGCGAAAACATTTTGCACCGCTTGATCATCGGCTAAACAGGTCAAAATAACAGGATAGCTTCCGATGTCATTTAGCTTTAAGAGTAATGCACCTTGCTGCTGTAGAGGTTCACATGCAAGTGGGCTACGGTTCCAGACCGCCACAGGATAACCTGCTTGTAAGAGTTGGCTGGCCATACGTGTGCCCATTAAACCCATCCCCAAGAAAGCGATTGGTGTTTTTTGATTCGCATGCATGTGAATATTCTCCAGTCGTGATTATTTATATTGACGTGGTAGGAATTGAACCTCTGGATTCTTGTCCTTTTTACGCGCAAGACTGCTGTTTTTACCTAAAAGTAGTTTGAGTTGCCAGAGTTTTTCTAAGCGTAAAGCTTTTTCTGGTTGGTGTTCCATCGCATCTAAGACACGTTTGGCCGCCATAATCGCATCTGGTGAGCGCTGTAAAATTTCTTCGGCAATGATGTTCGCTTTCGCTAATGGGTCATTGTCTAAATGCGTCACCAGACCAATTTGTTTGGCGTATTCAGCATCAAAGATACGTGCAGTTAAGGTCAATTCTTTTGCCAAATCAACGCCAATCAGTCCTTTTAATGAGCGTGTTAGCCCCATATCGGGTACAAGGCCCCAGCGACTTTCCATAATTGACATTTGAGTGCTTGGCGTCGCAATACGAATATCGGCTGCGAGTGCGAGCTGCATACCTGCACCAAAGCAATAGCCTTCGATTGCTGCAATCACAGGGATCGGTAGGTTTTGCCAGATCAGGAATGCTTTTTGAAACAGACTTTGCCCTGGTTTGATCAGTTCCCAAGCGGCAAAAGCGGTATTTTTAGGATTGTTTAAATCAGACAGGTCGATGCCTGCACTAAAGACTTGCGCTTCACCTGTGAGAATGACACAGCGGATTGAACGATCTTTTTCAATTTTTTTAGCAGTTGCCACCAGCTCTTTGAGTAAGGCAAAGCTCATTGCATTGCGTTTGTCAGGGCGGTTTAGGGAAACTGTTGCGATTCCATTGTTCTTTTCAACGCGTAAAAGTGCCATCTGCCTTACTCTTATTGTGTTTGATGAGGCAGCATAGCATGAGTCTTTAGGTTGAAACATGACAGGGCAGTCACAAAAAAGCCTGCCTGTATTTTAATCATTGATTATCCAATATCCCAACTTACAGTCTTAGGAGTCATGGGCATGTAGGATTAAGTTGGCGGCCTGTCTCACTTGTTCAATTGCCGTGCTGAGTTCATTGAAACGATGTGTGGTTTCACGAATAAACACATCATCCGCTTTACGACGTTCTTTGCGTAGGGTCGAGATAAATTGTTCAAACTCGCCTGAGACTTGCTGTAAATTTGGGGTGCCAACATAACGGGTTGCGCCATAAAGACGATGTAGGACATGCTCGAGTTGTGGAAAATCTTCCATCTCAATCAGTTGCTGCATTTCCGCCAGTTCCGTATCGAAACTATCCACCAGCATATTTAATAAATCTTGCGCTAGATCTTCTTTGTTAGCTGCAAGTTGTACGCTTTGTTGCCAATTCAGGATTTGAGGATCAATTGATTCAATTGGCCGCTTGGGTTCAATGCTCGCAGGTTGGGCACTGAAGTTATTTTTGGTCCAATGCGTCAGAATCTGAATGATTTGCTCCATCTGAATCGGCTTGGTCACATAATCATTCATACCAACTTTGAGCAGCTTCTGCTTTTCATCGGCCAGTGCATGTGCTGTGAGTGCAATAATTGGCAGTTGCATCCCATTATCAAGTGTTGATTCCAATGAGCGAATGGCGCGCGTGGTATCAATCCCTGACATCACTGGCATTTGAATATCCATAAATACCAAATCAAACGGCGGCGATTTTTGTTCGATTCGCTCTTGAATAATGTCGATGGCCTTTTGTCCACTTAAGGCTTTGGTGGTGGTGACATTGAGCTCGCCAAGTAAGGCTTCAAGTACAATCAAATTAGGCAGATGATCATCCACAGCCAAGATATGTAAACCTTGACCATTAAAGTCTTCTGGTTCTTGCTCAAAAACAGGCTCATTGCCGAGTAATTGGACCAACTCACGACGACTTAACGGTTGATACAGTGGGCGCGCACGATATTCATTGAGCATGTTCGGCTCAAGACTCATCTGGTAACCATAAACGGCTAAGTTGCCATGATAGCGTTGACGAATCTCTTTGAGTAAGGCCTCTGTATCACCACTATGATCTACAATTAGCCAAGTATTTTCCTGCTGATTCAGGTGATTTAAACGGCTGAATAGGTCCAGAATCGACTGTGTTTCAATATGTGAAACATGATAATTCTCGAGGTATGAACGTAGTACGCTGGCCGTTGCAGGATGGGCAAGATACGACACCACTTGTAAATGATCGAAACGAGGGTGTTCAACAAACTCATCTTGTTCTTCAACTTTAAATGAAGCCGTGAACCAGAAGGTTGAACCTTTCTCTGTTGGCGCACGTTCTTGGTTATCTTCAAAGCCAATTTGACCGTGCATCAAATGTACCAGCTGTTTGGAAATCGCTAAACCAAGTCCTGTACCACCAAATTGACGGGTGACTGAAGCATCACCCTGAGAGAATGATTCAAATAACTTTTTACGATCTGTACCACTCAGACCAATACCGCTGTCTTGGACACTAAAATGCAGTAAACATTGCCCAATTTCATCATCTTCCATACGTACACGGACAATGATTTCCCCATCAGGAGTGAATTTGATCGCATTGGAGATTAGATTGGTCAGAATCTGTTTAAAGCGTAAGGCGTCACCCACCACATGCTTTGGAATATTCTCTGCATAATAGAAAGCCATGTTGATATGTTTTTGTGCCGCCAAAGGCGAGAGCATATCCATCACATCGAAAATGGCTTCTTCAAGGTCAAATGGGGCGGTTTCGAGTTCTAATTTACCTGCGTCAATTTTAGAGAAATCTAATACATCGTTGATCAGTGCCAATAAGTGTGCAGATGATTTTCGGATGGTTTGCAAATAAAGATTTTGCTCATTACTCAGGTTTTGCTGGCGCAGCAGTAAATGAATAAAGCCATCAATACTGTTCAATGGTGTTCTAAGTTCATGGCTGATATTGGCCAAAAACACCGACTTGGACTGATTCGATGAAATCGCTTGGTCACGTGCCTGACGATAGGTAATGTTCTGAACTTCTAAGGTATCCAGTGTCCGACGTAAGTCTTCTTCGGTTTGTTCAGTATGTTCTTTTAATTCTAAAAAACTAAAGTGTAGGCGTTTTACTACATTGGCAATATCACGTTGCAGCAAACGCAGCTCACCAGTACTGTTCACTACGATATGCTGGTCTAGTGTATCGGCATTTAAGCGTTGCATTTGCATGCGGATTTCGTATAGCGGTGCGAGCCAGCGACGCGAAAAGACATTTAAGCAGAACAATAAAATGAGTAAGGTGAGTAGTCCTGTCACCACCAACGAAAGTAGAATTTTATAGCGAGCAAGTTCAAGTGGTTGATTGTCTAATTCAATCATTAACCAAACAGAATAGGGGTTGCCACTGTCCAGCTTGGAGCCATAGATACTGTTGTGGTTGTGGGCAATTGGCCCAAAGAAATTACTATTTTCTGGGAAGTTTGGCCAAAACCGATTGTTTTGATAGCCAACACTTAAATAAGTTTGTCCTCGGGTATCAATCAGCACAGCGCGCTGTAAATTTTTTTCATCAAACATCTTTTGCATGATGTTTTGGGCACGATCATATTGATCTGGTTGCTCTTGAACCAAGCGTAATAAATCATTTGCGGTTTGATGGTAGCGCGCCAAAATCGCCGAAGCATCCGAACGTTGTTGTGATTTTGCGGAGCTGGTGGTTTCGGATAAAACCCAAAGAATTCCAACGCCTGTCAAAATGGCAATCGGCACCAAAATCAGTGCAATCAATTGCCCATAAGCATGATTGAGGCGTAAGCGTTTCGATATGGTCTTATTGAAATTTGACATAGTACGGTCAGATTTATCATTCTGCGCAACATCTTAGCACGCTTTGTGAAAATCAAGGACATCTGCTTGCCAATAAAAAGCATAGTGAAAAGGTGCAGTATCTCTATTTTTTTCATACAATAGGCGCCACCTTGATATCGGTGTCGATCATGACGAATACGCAAACTGATTTTTTAGCAGATGATTTTTTACTGGATTACTATGTCGGTAAAACCCCTTTGGTGCGTTTGCAGCGTTTAGCGTGTCATACCCAAGCCGCGGTATTAGCAAAATTAGAAGGCAATAACCCTGCAGGTTCGGTCAAAGACCGTCCAGCTTATAACATGATTGTGCAAGCGGAAAAACGTGGACAAATTCAACCGGGTGATACCTTGATTGAAGCGACCAGTGGCAACACCGGTATTGCTTTGGCGATGGTTGCAGCAATGCGCGGCTATAAAATGAAGCTGATCATGCCGAACAACATGAGCCAGGAGCGTAAAGATGCAATGTTGGCTTATGGTGCTGAGCTGATTGAAGTCACGCAGCAACAAGGAATGGAAGGTGCTCGCGACCTTGCTTTGCAAATGCAGGCGGAAGGCAAAGGCTTTGTACTGAATCAGTTTGGTAATCCCGACAACGTAGAAGCACATTACCTGACGACGGGTCCTGAGATATGGAAGCAAACAGGTGGGAAAATTACCCACTTTGTCAGCTCAATGGGTACCACAGGGACGATTATGGGCGTCTCTAAATATTTGAAAGAACAAAATCCAGATATTCAGATTGTCGGCTTACAACCTTCTGATGGTTCAAGCATTGCTGGGATCCGCCGTTGGCCTGAAGAATATTTGCCGACGATTTTTGATCGCAGTCGTGTAGACCGTATTATCGATATTCCACAGATTGAAGCAGAAAAAACCATGCGTAAACTGGCACGTACGGAAGGTATCAGTGCGGGAACATCTTCAGGTGGTGCGGTTTGGGCATCGATTAAAATTGCTGAAGAAAATCCTGATGCGGTGATTGTCTGCATTATTTGTGATCGTGGGGATCGTTACTTATCTACGGGATTATTCTCAGTACAAGATTAGAATCTCCCCGAAACCCCTTCTTTTAAAAAGAAGGGGGAACTCCTCCCTTTATAAATAAAAGGAGGTTGGGAGGGATTTGAAGAGATTTTAAGATGAATTTACGTTTTCCGATTTTAGTTTTTGATATTGAAACACTGACTGATATAAAAGCTGGTGCACATCTTTATCATCTTGATCTGCCTGAAAGCGATGTTGAACAAGCGTTGACCAAAATTCGTCGTCAAGAGTCGGGGATGGATTTTCAACGCTTACCATTACATGAAATCGTTTGTATTTCAGGGTTGTGGATCGATGAAAAAGGCTTTCGCCTGTTTTCATTTAGTCAGGAACAAAACACTGAAGCTGAGATGTTGACCAAGTTCCTGTCTATTTTTGATAAGAAACAACCGACCTTGGTCAGTTGGAATGGTTCACAATTTGATTTGCCTGTGATCCTATTCAGGGCCATGTATCATGGTCTTTCGGCACCAAGTTTATTTGATCAAGGCGAAATTGATCAGCAAAAGCGTTTTAATAACTATCAAAACCGTTATCACCATCGTCATGTTGACCTGATGGATGTAATGGCGATGTTTAATGGTCGCAATTTTCAAAAACTGGATGATATTGCTTGTTTGCTTGGTTTTCCTGGGAAAAGAGGCGAGTCTGGCTATCATGTGCCAGAATATGTTCGTACGCAACAGTGGTTGAAATTGACCAGCTATTGCGAAGGTGATGTGCTGAATACATGGCTGGTTTATTTACGCTGGCTGTTGCTCAAAGGGCAGCTCAATCAACACGATCATCAGCATTTGGTTCAATCGACGATTGATTATTTACAAACGCAAACGCAACAAACAGAATTCTTACAGGTATGGCAGCAGTCATCGCAATATACTGTATTCACCGCAGATACTTTTGCGCCAAAAAATTAGGTTCATCTTTTGAAACACAAAGCCAAACAACGTCCAGCTCAATATCCAACTTATACCTTTCAGATTGAAGCTTTTTCACATGAGGGGCGTGGTATTGCGCACTATGGAACGCACCCAGATCATCCTAAAGAAAAGCAGGGCAAGAAAGTTTTTATTCGTTATGCCTTGGTGGGTGAGACGGTACAAGCCAAGATCACTAATCAGACCACGCGTTTAGAAGAAGCGGATATGATCTCGCTTGCGAGTGAGGCTGCACAGGAACGTGTCGATCCGATTTGTCCGCATTTTGGTGTGTGTGGCGGTTGTAGTCTGCAACATATTCATCCTGACCAACAGATTTTACTTAAGCAGAATGTTTTAAAATCCCATTTGCAGCATTTTGCAGGTCTGCAACCCGAGCAATGGTTGGATCCCATTCGTTCTGTCAAAACTGATTACCGCCGTCGTGCCCGAATTGGGGTGCGTTATATGGCTAAACAGGATCGTTTGGTGATGGGGTTTCGTGAGCATCACAGCAATCATTTAACTGCTATTCAGCAGTGTAAAGTATTGGATCAAAGTTTATCCGAAACTTTACCAGAATTGAAAAAACTACTCGAAAGTCTAACAGGCAAGGCGCATATTGGTCATATAGAATTGGCGATGGGAGACAATGAGGTTGCATTGTTGATTCGTCATTTAGATGAATTAAATGTGTCGGATGTCAACCAATTACGTCAATTTACGTTACTCAAAGGATGGCAGTTGTATTTGCAACCTAAAGGTGGAGAAAGTTTACATCGCGTAGATGATTCACAAGCTCCAATGCGTTTGCATTACAGTTTGGGCGATTTTGACATCAAATTTGCGTTTTCACCTTTAGACTTTACCCAAGTCAATAGTGGTGTAAACGCACAAATGATTCAGTTGGCATGTGAATTGCTTCAATTACAGGAAGGGGAAAGAGTGCTTGACCTATTCTGTGGGTTAGGTAATTTTTCTCTACCAATTGCACGTTGTGTGGGTGAGACAGGTCAGGTGGTCGGCGTTGAGGCGAGTGATGAGATGGTGCAACGGGCAACTGAAAATGCGAAAGCGAATCAATTGTCACAGGCAGTATTCTTTTCACAAGATTTAACAAAAGACTTTTCGCATCATTCTTGGGCGAAGCAAGGATTTGATGCATTATTAATTGATCCTCCACGATCAGGTGCATTTGAAGTCATGCAATATGTACCAAAGTTTGGAGCAAAAAGAATCGTTTATGTTTCATGTAACCCATCAACACTGGCAAGGGATGCAGGTGTACTGGCACAATATGGCTATCAATTGAAGAAAGCTGCGGTAATGGACATGTTTACGCATACTGAACATGTTGAATCGATTGCCCTGTTTGAAAAAATTGGTCGGCTTGAAAAAATCGAAGAGATAAACGATTAAAAAATGAGTTACATATCCAGAGGAGAAAGGTATGGTCACAGTACGTGAGCAGTTACCTGGACGACTCCAAGAGTTGTCTGAGGAAGCGACTGTAGAACATGCCGCTGAAGCGCAAAGTAGTCTAGTGTCTTGGCTAGATCGAGTGCGTGGTATTTTGGATGGGGCTGAGCTGAAACAACTTCAACAAGTTGCAGAGCTTACCTTAGCAAAAGAATTACAAGCGACGGTGAATCATCGTATCAATACCTTTAGTACAGGGATTGGTATGGCGGATATTTTGGCCCATTTACGTGTTGATGAAGACACGCTTTCAGCGGCGGTGTTATATCGTAGTGTACGTGAGGGATTAATCACCTTAGAAGATATTCAACAACAGTTTGGCGAGCAAGTTTTGGCTTTGGTCCAAGGCACTCTTGCAATGGGTAAACTGTCAGAGTTGATTGAAAAGAATAAACGCCTCGAAGATCATTTTAATAATAACCAGCGCGAGCACTTAAATGGCATTTATAAAATGCTGATTTCAGTGACCGAAGATGTTCGTGTTGTTTTGATCAAATTGGCAGAGCGGACCTATGCTTTACGTGAGTTGGCGACAGCAAGCAAAGAGCGTCAAGAGCGTGTGGCACGCGAAATTCTCACCATTTATTCTCCATTGGCACACCGTTTAGGCATTGCCCAGCTCAAGTGGGAATTGGAAGATCTTGCCTTTCGTTATTTAGCACCAGAACGTTATAAAGAAATTGCATCTTTATTGAATGAAAAGCGTTTGGAGCGTGAGCAATATATTCAGTTTGTGATTGATAAACTCAAAACTGAACTCGGTGAATACGACATTCAAGCTGAAATCACTGGCCGAGTGAAGCACATTTATTCGATTTATCGAAAAATGAAAAGCAAGAACCTCAGTTTCGACCAGCTTTATGATATCCGTGCAGTGCGTGTGTTGGTGAAAAGTGTCCCTGATTGTTATCACGCATTGGGGATTGTGCATCAGTTATGGCGTCACATTCCGAACCAGTTTGATGACTATGTTACCAATCCAAAGGCAAACGGTTATCGCTCATTGCATACTGCCGTGATTGCTGAGAATAAGTCTTTAGAAGTACAAATTCGTACCTTTGAGATGCATAACGAAGCAGAGCTTGGGGTGTGCTCGCACTTTAACTATAAAGAAGGTGCGAAGAATACCGACCATTCTTTTAATGATCGTTTGCATTCGTTACGTGCTGTGCTTGAGCATTATCAAGAGCGTACTGAGACTACACCGCACGGTGAAGATGAAGAGTCGAATGGTATTGATCAAATTCAAGATTTTGAGAATTTTGAAAAGATCTATGTATTTAGTCGTGATGGTGACATCAAGGAGTTGCCACGTGGTTCAACCGTTCTTGACTTTGCGTATCATGTGCATACTGAGGTGGGGAACAAGTGCTATGCGGCACGTGTCAACCAACGTTATGTGCCTTTAACCTACACTTTAAAGACAGGTGAGCAGGTAGAGATTCTAACCAAGAAAGATCGTGAGCCAAACCGTGACTGGTTGGTGAACTCTTTGGGTTATATCAAAACAGCACGTGCGCGTGACAAGTTACGTCATTGGTTTAGACAGCAGGATCGCAGCAAGAACGTTGAAGTTGGACGTGAGCTTCTGACTAAAGAGTTGGCGCGTTTAGCAATTCATCCAAAAAGTATTGATCTCAAAGATTATTCATCTCATTTCAACCTGAAATCGGGTGATGATATTTTGGTTGCATTGGTCAGCGGTGATGTCAGCCTGCATGCTTTGATGAATCAAGTGAATCGTCAGATGCACTTGGATCAAGACGAACCTGAACTGGTGTTAAAACCTGCCTTAAATCCACGTGCCAGCCATACGTTATCGGCACATGGGATTTTGATTGATGGTTTGGATAATGTTGAGCTACATATTGCGCAATGTTGTCAGCCCGTACATGGTGAGTCGATTGGTGGTTATATCACGTTGAATCGTGGCGTGAGCATTCATAAGGTTGCGTGTCCTGACTACTTACGGATGACCACTCAAGAACCTGAGCGTGCTGTTGAAGCTGATTGGGAAATGCAGCCAACGCGTGGTCAGAGTGTGCAGATCGTGGTGGAAGCTTATGATCGCCGTGGTTTACTGAAAGATTTAACTCAGGTGATTTTCTCAGACCAAATCAATATTCGTCAGGTGAATACGATTTCTGAGGCAGATGGTATCGCCAATATGAAGTTGTTGATTGAAGTAAAAGGCTTGGCACAACTGTCCCGTTTATTGGCCCGTTTAGAGCAACAACCAGGCATTATCAGTGCAAGACGTTTGGTTCAAGGAAGCTAGACAATAAAAGAAAAAAGCTGCATTTCGATGCAGCTTTTTTATGTTTATCGTTTCGCTAAAAAGATATTGGTGAGTCGGTTTAAAAACTGTGGGCTAATACTGGACAGTTGATACATCAATTTGGTTTTTATCCCAACAGGTGTGTGGGTCGGGATTAGGGCATGGTCTTTTTGTTGTGCCAAATGCAGCACCTGTTTCGCCACATCGGCAGGGGTTAAATCCACACCAATATTTTGAATACTACCTGCATCCATGTCTTTCACCATATTGGTTTGTACAAATAGTGGCATGACGTCTAAGACTCGAATATTGTATTTTTGCCATTCGACATCCAAGGCTTCCGTTAAACCGCGAACTGCAAATTTGCTGGCAGAGTAAGATGCTAAATCAGCTTGACCATAAATCGCGGATGCTGAAGAAAGGTTAATAACACGTGCAAAGCTGGCTTGTTGTAAATGTGCTAGGGCGGTGTGGCAGCCATTGAGAACGCCCTTAACGTTAATATCAATGGTACGGTGATGTGATTGAATTGGGGTGTTTTCAAACGCCCCCGAATAGAGAATTCCGGCATTATTGACCAAGATATTCAGTTCACCTGCCCAGCTTTTAAATTCCTGTAGTGCGATCTGCCATTGACGCGGATTGCTTACATCGAGATAGCCTGCTTTAGCATTCTCTCCAAGTTGTTTAGCTAAGCCTTGAGCTTGTTCTTCGTTGATATCATAGATGCCAACTTTAAAACCTTTTTGGTGAAATAAACGTGCGATTTCAGCACCAATTCCTTGTGCAGCCCCACTAATAAAAACACTATATGGCATTACTTTCCCTTGCTTTATATTGATAATTTTTACGTGCGTGTATATTACGCATATGCAGCTTGGTGCTGCAACAATTTGCTTGTTTGGGTTTGGAGATCACATCATGGAAAAATTATTGGCAATCATGCAAGAACTAAGACAAAAGTGCCCATGGGATCAACAGCAAACCCCAGAAAGTTTGACGCGATATGCCATTGAAGAGGCTTATGAAGTTGAGGATGCAATTCGTTCGGGTGATATCGATGAGATTCGTAATGAACTCGGTGATTTATTGTTGCAAGTGGTGTTTCAATCTCAAATGTTTGATGAAAAAGGATTATTTAATTTTCAGGATGTGGTAAATGCGATCAGTGAAAAATTGATTCGTCGTCATCCGCATGTTTTTGAGGCAGAAAAATATCAAAATCTAAGGCCTGAGCAAGTGAGTGAGTTGTGGAAACAAATCAAACAACAAGAAAAACAAGGTAAAGTACAGTCAAGGCTAGATGAGATTAAACATGCGCCTGCACTGGTACAGGCACATGAAATTCAGAGCAAAGCAGCACAACTCGGCTTTGATTTTGAAACTGTTGAAGATGCTTATGGCAAGTTAGATGAGGAATTGGGGGAATTACAGCAAGCGCTAAGAAATCAAAATGCTGCTGAAATTCAAGAAGAGTTTGGGGATTGTTTGTTCTCTTTGATTAATGTGGGGCGTAAGCTTGGTGTCTCAAGTGAAACTGCATTGCTGGCAACGATTCATAAATTTAGAAGTCGTTTCGCCTTTATTGAGCAACAGGCAATAAAACAACAGAAAGACTTGCAAGAAATGAGTTTGGCAGAAATGGATGAACTATGGGAGCAAGCGAAAAGACAATTAAAATCGCAGGAGAGAAAAAATGATATTGCCGCAATTAAGCAGCAAACATAAGATTTTTTTATTAATGCTTTTGTGCTTGGGATGTATTTCACATCTCAACGCACAGCAGTTTGATCAGTCTTATCAGCAATGGAAAGCACAGCAGCAGGTACGTGATCAGCAATTGGCGAATCAGCAGAACAATAACTATTATTTATCTCGCCCTACACAACAGCAAAATTCTAAACAAGTTTCATCATCCGTAAATATTCAAGGTGGTAAAATTAGCTTGAACCAAGCGAACTTACAGCAATTACAGACACTCAGTGGCGTTGGTGAAAAAAAGGCGCAAGCGATTATGGAATATCGCCAAAAAAATGGTGCTTTTAAAAGTATAGATGAGTTGATGAACATAAAAGGTATTGGGCCAAAACTGCTTGAGAAAAACAGAGCAAGGCTCATGTTATAACTAAGAAAGTGAGATGTGGTTGTTAATTTCGCATACAGATCTGTTGAAACTACAACAGAATAAATTGCCCTTTGTGTGTGTTAGAGCTATGATTAGCGACAAATTGTTATTTACGTCCTGACGTAGGAGACAGTGTCTTTTGCAAACTTTGCGTGCGTCAAAATGTGGTTTATCCACAACTCAACTCCCTTCCTCAATTCTAGATGTGATTGATAGTCTGACGAAAGCAGGCTACGAGGCATATATTGTGGGTGGTGGTGTTCGAGACATGATGTTAGGTCTTAATCCAAAGGATTTTGACGCGGTTACTAATGCTACACCAGCCCAAGTCAAAGAGGTTTTTGGTCGACGTTGCCGAATTATCGGACGGCGTTTTGAGTTAGCACATGTATATTCTGGTCGCGAACTGATTGAGGTTGCGACATTCCGTGCCCCACCAAAAAAAGCAGTCACCAGTGCCTCTGGTATGATTCTTCGAGATAATAACTGGGGAACGATTGAGCAAGATTTTGCTCGTCGAGATTTTTCCATCAATACCTTGTATTACCAGCCACGAAAAGGTGTCGTACTTGATTTCTGCCATGCGGTAGATGATATCAATACGCGTACCTTACGTTTCCTCGGCGAACCTGCACAGCGTTTTGAAGAGGATCCTGTACGCATGTTGCGTGCTTTGCGCTTTGCCGCAAAATTGAATTTTCAAATTGATCAATCCATTCTAGATGTTTTTGATGCAGATATGACGCAACTGTTGCGTGATGTCTCGCCACATCGTTTATACGATGAGTCACAAAAATTATTTACCATGGGGCATCTTACCCGTGTACTGCCAATGTTGATTGAATTTGGTGTCTGGAAGCAATTGTTTGCCGAAATCCCACCGAATCTCACTGCATTTATTGAGCGTGCGGCAAGAAATACCGATCAACGAATTCAAATTGGTAAAACCATTAACCCTGCATTTTTCTATGCAGTGTTGTTGTGGAAGCCATTTTTAGAGCGTTGTGATTTTTATTTAAACAAAGGTGTTGTTCCTGCAGAAGCACGCGCTCAAGCAGGACTTGATGTGCTTAAGCGTCAGGCAACCCGAACCATTATCCCTCGTTTTGCTGAAACCTTTATTCGTGAAGTTTGGGAGATGCAAACGCGTTTACTGAATCCAAAACCACAGCAGATTGAAGCATTGGCAGGGCATGCACGTTTCCGTGCAGGATTCGACTTTTTGTTACTGCGTGAGAAATCTGGTGATAGCAGTACTGAAGGTATGGGCATTTGGTGGGAAGCTTACCAAGAAATGTCACTTGATCAAAAAGAAGCGGCAATCCGTCAATACAATCGTCAGCGTAGTAAAACACGTCGTAAAGCGGTTGATGTCGATGAAGCTAAGCTGACTGAGATCGAACCTTTGGTGGATGTGCCTGAGCCAAGAAATCGTCGTGGCCGAAAAGAACGTGTAAGAACGGACGAGTCGGTTGGACGCTTTGTTGAAAAAGCGGCATCGAATCCGAATCAGATTAACGCTGATCACCCGATTCTTAAACGTAAACGTGTACAACGCGATTTAAGCCAAGTGGTTTTTGGGCCAACGCAATGACCATTCGTAGCTATATTGGTTTAGGCAGTAATTTAGGCGATTCGCAACAGATTCTCAGTGAAGCAGTTGCGAAGCTCGCGACCTTGGGCCATGTAAAAGTATCACGGCTTTATCAAAGTCCACCGATGGGACCACAAGATCAGCCCAACTATTTAAATGCGGTTGTTCAATTGGATACAACACTGGCACCACTTGCTTTACTAGACCAACTACAACAGTTTGAGCAAGAGTCTGGACGTGTCCGTTTGCGCCGTTGGGGAGAGCGTACCCTTGATCTGGATTTACTGATCTATGGCCAAGAGCAGATTCAAAATGAACGTTTAACCGTGCCACACATTGGTCTGTTGGAACGTGATTTTGTGATCCTTCCCTTATTAGATTTAGATGCTCATTTACAATTGAATGGTCATTCTTTAAAAGATTTAGAACTGGTACAGCAAGCAAACTTGACTGTAATAGCAGACCAGTCTTGGGCAACCGCTTAAGACTGTTTCGTTCTGGAAACGCCTGTAGAGGACATCATCATGATTAGTCTAAGTGACTTAAGAAAGTTTAAAGCCGAAGGACGCAAGTTCTCATGTCTTACTTGCTACGATGCAAGTATGGCTAAAGCTATGGAATTGGCTGAAATTGATACGATTTTAATCGGTGACTCTCTAGGAATGGCGATTCAAGGCAGAGACTCTACACTTCCTGTCACTGTCGAAGATATGGCTTATCATACCGCTGCTGTACGCCGTGGTAATTCACATGCCTTAATCATGACTGACCTACCATTTATGAGCTATGCAACGCTTGAAGATGGCTTGAAAAATGCCAAGACTGTGATGCAAGTCGGTGCTCAAATGGTCAAGATCGAAGGCGGAGCATGGTTAAGCGAGTTGGTTACGGTATTGACACGTAATGGTATTCCTGTCTGTGTCCATTTAGGTTTAACACCACAGTCAGTACATGTTTTTGGTGGTTATAAACTTCAAGCTAGAACACGTGAAGCAGCGGATCAATTGATCGCAGATTGCCAAGCCGTGGTTGATGCGGGTGCTGCGGTTTTATTACTTGAGTGCGTGCCAGCTCAACTGGGTAAAGAAATTGCCGAATTATTCCCGAATACGCCAGTGATCGGGATTGGTGCAGGCAATGAAACTGATGGTCAAGTCCTCGTTGTACAAGACATGTTGGGTTTAACTTTTGGTCGTGTTGCGCGTTTTGTGCGTAACTTTATGAAAGAGCAAGCGGGTGAAACTGCAATTGTAGATGCATTTAAATCGTATCATGCCGCAGTACAAGACCAGTCGTTCCCGGCCAAGGAACATACTTTCCAAGTTGAGCTTTAATTCATGAAAACTGAAACAACAATACAAGGCTTAACTGCATCACTAGCACCGACACGTAGCTCAAAAAAATTGATTGGTTTTGTGCCAACCATGGGTAATCTGCATGAAGGTCATTTGACTTTGGTGCGTGAAGCAAAAAAACTCTGCGATGTGGTCGTGGTGAGTATTTTCGTCAATCCAATTCAGTTTGGTGCAGGCGAGGATTTTGATAGCTATCCACGTACTTTAGAGCAAGATAGTCGTTTATTGGCAGATGCGGGCTGCGATATTATTTTTGCGCCTTCTGTTGAGCAAATGTATGGTACTCAACCACGTTTGACCAATATCAGTGTTAGCCAAATTACCGATGATCTTTGTGGTAAATCACGTCCAGGTCATTTTGATGGTGTCGCGGTTGTAGTGACCAAGCTATTCAACATTGTACAGCCAGATTATGCATTTTTCGGGCAAAAAGACTATCAGCAACTGGCCGTGATTCGTCAGTTGGTGCAAGACTTAAATATGCCACTGGAAGTGATTGGTGTGCCAATTATTCGTGCTGAAGATGGGTTGGCTTTAAGTTCACGTAATGGTTATTTAACTGAACAGCAACGTGCACTTGCACCGACAATTTACCAATTGCTCAAACAAGCTGAACAACAATTGCATGAAGGGCAGACACTTACACAAGTGTTAGAAAATATCTCAGCTCAATTGACACAGGCAGGTTTTGTTGTGGATTATGTGGAGGCTCGTCAAACCAACTTGCAACCGATTCAGCAATTTGACCAAAACTTGGTGTTATTTATTGCAGCGAAGCTGGGTTCAACACGTTTGATTGATAATTTGCAAATCGATTTTAAAACATAAAAAATGAAGGTAAAAACGCCATGAAGCGTATTCTTATCGTTACAGGTCAATCCGGTTCAGGAAAATCCTCTGCCTTACAAGTACTTGAAGACTTGGGCTATTATTGTATAGATAACTTACCTTTGGCGTTGTTGCCTGAAATTGTTGCAAAACTGGATCATGAAAATAATCTGGAGCAACTTGCACTTGGGGTCGATATTCGAAGTACCCGTGCAGATATGCAAGAGTTTGATCATGTTTTTGAGCAATTAAAAAGACATGGTTCGGTCGATGTGATCTACCTGACCACTCAGGATCAAGATTTGATTGCACGTTTTAGTGCATCACGTCGACCGCATCCTTTGGCCAGTCGTTTCAATAGTCTGTTGCAATGTATCCAAGAAGAGAAGCAATTGCTCATCCCGATACAATTCCGTTCAACAGTACATATTGATACGACTGATAAAAGTGTTCATGATTTAAAACATATTCTATTGTCTAAACTCGGGCAGTCAGATAACTTAATTGTGATTCTGCAGTCCTTTGGTTATAAACACGGCATTCCGTTGGATGCTGATTATGTATTTGACGTACGACATTTACCAAACCCGCATTGGGATTTAGAATTACGTCGTTTTTCAGGTTTAGATGAACCTGTACGCCGCTTTTTGGAAGGGAGTCAACAAACCAATGAGATGTTTGAAGACATTTATACTTTCTTGGATAAGTGGTTACCTGCATTTGCAGAAGGGCATCGCCATTACATGACCATTTCTGTGGGATGTACAGGCGGGCAACATCGGTCGGTTTATATTGTAGATAGACTCAAACAAGCCCTTGAGGCAAAATGGGCTGTCCAAATCTTACATAGAGAAATGAAGCACTGGTCATGATAGACACAACAATTGATGTAATTAATAAACTCGGCTTACACGCTCGTGCATCTGGTAAACTGATTGAAGTGACGACGAAATTCCGTTCTTCTATCCAAATTGGTAAGGGCGATAAGTTGGTTGATGCAAAAAATATTATGTCATTGTTGATGTTAGGCGCAGGTAAAGGCACCACATTAAGATTGGTGATTGAAGGTGCTGATGAAGACAAGGCACTGGAAGAAATTCAAACGCTGTTCGCAGCAAAATTTTACGAGGCAGAGTAATAGTGGCACGTGGTACCCAGCGTTATACCGATGAAGATTTTGAGTCATTAGATGGACGTGCGAGTAGGACTGAGCAAAAAAAAGCTGTGCAGCGAATGGCAGCTTTGGGTGAGCAATTGGCTCAACTGAATAAAAAACAGATTCAGAAACTTCCCGTTGATGAGCGTCTCATCGATGCTTTACTGGAAATACAAAATATTAGTGCGCATGAAGCACGTCGTCGTCAATTTTTACGTATCGGTAAATTATTGCGAAATGAAGATGAAACCGTCATTTTATCTTATTTAACACCGCAACAAGGTGCTAAAAAACAGATGCAATTAATGCGTTGGGTTGACCGTATGATTGACCAAGGTGATCCAGTGATCAATGAGTTTAGTAAGGTGTTTAATGCATCTGAACGCCATACCTTGCGTCAGCATGTCTTGCGTATTCACCGTGATATGAAGCAGCAAGGCAGTGAAGAAGACCTTGCCGCATCTAAGCTTAAATTTGTGAATTACGTACAACAAGTCGCTTTGTTATCTGAACAAGGTTAAAACTGAAAAAGAAGTTTCCAAGGAAACTTCTTTTTTGATTATGAGTTTGTTGATCTATTTTCCGCTCGTTCCTTGGCCCATTCTCTTAAAATAAATTTCTGTAATTTCCCTGTCGAAGTTTTTGGGATCTCAGTAATCACTACATCTTTCGGAACTTTAAATCGAGCGAGTTCCTTTTGACAATGTGCAATGATCTCCTCAGCTGATGTGGATGCACCTTGTTTAAGTTCAATAAAAGCACACGGCACTTCTTGCCAGCGTTGATCAGGTTTGGCTACCACTGCGGCAGTGAGCACAGCAGGGTGGCGATAAAGCACATCTTCAACTTCGAGCGAGGAAATATTTTCTCCACCTGAAATAATAATATCTTTCGAGCGATCCGTAATCTTGGCATAGCCATCAGGATGACTTACTGCTAAATCACCTGTATGAAACCAGCCACCTTTAAATGCCTCTTCTGTGGCTTGAGCATTTTTCAAATAACCTTTCATCACGATATTGCCACGGAACATGATTTCACCCATGGTTTGTCCATCATTGGGTACAGGTTGCATGGTGTCTGGATCAAGCACACGCATGCTGTCTTGCAAGGGATAAGGTACGCCTTGGCGAGAATGTAGCTGCGCTTGCTCCTGAATAGATAAATCACTCCAGCCGGCTTGTGAAGCACATAAGGCAGAAGGGCCGTAGGTTTCAGTCAAACCATAGACATGATTGACGTTAATGCCGATATTACGCATCCCCTCGATGATCGTCACAGGTGGCGCAGCACCTGCAACCATGACTTCAACATGATGCTCAAAAGCTGTCTTTTGTTCGCTTGGGGTGTTGATCAGCATGGAGAGCACAATTGGTGCACCGCAGAAATAATCCACTTTATACGCTGCGATGTATTTAAAAATTAACGCGGGGTCGACACGGCGCAGGCAAATATTAGTACCGCCACTGGCAGCAATTGACCATGCAAAGCACCAACCATTACAGTGAAATAGCGGCAGTGTCCAAAGGTAAACAGCACGGGGTTTCATGCCACAAGCCAAAATATTACTGGCAGCATTCAGATAAGCACCGCGGTGGTGATAGACCACACCTTTGGGATTGCCTGTGGTACCTGAGGTATAACTCAGACTAATTGCATCCCATTCATCTTGAGGAAGCAACCATTCGAAGGTTGGGTCACCTTGTGCTATCCATGCTTCATATTCATATTGACCAATCGCTATTTGTTCACCATCAAACTCAGGATCAAAGACGTCAATCACAATAATGTCTTGCGCAACAAGCTGAAGTGCTTCTTCTGCAACTTGTCGAAATTCAGGATCGACCAATAGCACTTTTGCTTCTGCATGTTCCAGCATAAAGGCAATGGTCTTGGCATCGAGGCGGGTATTTAAGGTATTCAGTACCGCACCTGCCATTGGTATAGCAAAATGTGCTTCAATCATGGCAGGGATATTGGGTAATAGCACGGAAACAGTATCGTTCTTTTGGATGCCTAAATGACGGAGTTGATGCGCAAACTGACGGCAGCGCTGATAAGTCTGTTGCCATGTGATTTGGCGTTGGCCATGAATAATTGCAGCCTGATTGGGATAGATATAAGCAGCCCGTTCTAAGTAGCGTAAGGGTGATAAAGCAACAAAATTTGCTGGATTTTTGGGTAGTTCGTCATATGCACTTACCATGTGTCTTGCTCCATTTCCGTTTTTTTCATTTATTGGTATTAACCTAGACTGTCATCGAGTCTAAATCATTTAGGCTTTAGTCGGAGATGAATCTGAACTGATCTCGGGTTTTTCTGGTTCAGAGGTTTCATCCATAGCTAAACCCGTGTAAAATCTTCGATACTTTTTTATCCGCCGTTTTTTATTTTTTGAGGCTTGCCTCAATACATAATCTCGCGGTGATATGCTCCTTCGTATAGGGCATCACTCCTTAAGGATTTTATTATGCCAATCATTACTTTACCAAATGGTGATCAGAAGCAGTTTGATCATCCGATTTCTGTGATGGAACTTGCTCAGAGCATTGGTCCAGGTCTTGCAAAAAATACTGTTGCTGGCCGTATCAATGATCGCTTGGTGGATGCTTGTGATTTAATCACAGAAGATGCGACAGTTCAGATTATTACCCCTAAAGATGAAGAAGGTTTAGAAATTATTCGTCACTCATGTGCGCACTTGGTAGGACATGCCGTTAAGCAATTGTTCCCAGAAGCGAAAATGGTGATCGGTCCTGTGATCGAAGAAGGTTTCTACTACGACATCTGGATGCCACGTCCATTTACTTTGGATGATATGGCTGCGGTTGAAGAGCGCATGAAAAAGCTCATCGATCAAGACTATGACGTCATCAAAAAGATGACACCACGTGAAGATGTGATCGCTGAATTCACAGCACGCGGTGAAGAATACAAGTTACGCTTGATTGCAGACATGCCAAATGAAACTCAAATGGGCTTGTACTACCATCAAGATTATTTAGATATGTGCCGTGGTCCGCACGTACCTAACACTAAATTCTTAAAATCATTCAAGCTCACTAAAATCTCTGGTGCTTACTGGCGTGGTGATGCGAAGAATGAACAGCTACAACGTATTTATGGTACAGCTTGGGCTGATAAAAAACAGTTAGCTGCTTATATCAAACGTATTGAAGAAGCTGAAAAACGTGACCATCGTAAAATTGGTAAAGCATTAGACTTGTTCCACATGCAAGAAGAAGCACCAGGTATGGTGTTCTGGCATCCGAACGGTTGGACCATTTACCAAGTGCTTGAACAATACATGCGTAAAGTTCAGCAAGATAATGGCTATCAAGAAATTAAGACACCGCAAATCGTAGACTTTACGCTTTGGGAAAAGTCAGGGCATGCGGCAAACTATGCTGAAAATATGTTTACGACTCACTCTGAAAGTCGTAACTATGCAGTCAAGCCAATGAACTGTCCATGTCACGTACAAGTCTTTAATCAAGGCTTAAAGTCTTACCGTGATTTACCAATTCGCCTAGCTGAATTTGGTTCTTGTCACCGTAATGAACCATCAGGTTCTTTACATGGGATTATGCGTGTTCGTGGCTTTACCCAAGATGATGCACATATCTTCTGTACCAAAGAACAGATTGGTAAAGAAGTTGCAGACTTTATTAAGCTGACTTTAGATGTGTATAAAGACTTCGGTTTTGAAGAAGTGCAAATGAAATTGTCTACACGTCCAGAAAAGCGTGTGGGTGATGATGCACTTTGGGACTTGGCTGAAAAATCTTTAGCAGATGCTTTGGATGATGCTGGCTTGGCTTGGGACTTGCAACCAGGTGAAGGCGCATTCTATGGTCCGAAAATTGAATTCTCATTGAAAGACTGCTTAGGCCGTATCTGGCAATGCGGTACAATCCAGTGTGACTTTAACCTACCAATCCGTTTAGACGCTTCTTATGTCACTGAAGACAATGATCGTGATCAACCAGTCATGCTTCATCGTGCAATTCTTGGCAGTTTCGAGCGTTTTATTGGTATACTAATTGAACACTATGCGGGCTTCATGCCACCATGGCTTACACCAATCCAAGCTTGTGTCATGAATATTACTGATTCACAAGCGGAAGCAAGTGAGCAAGTGGTCGCAAAACTCAAAGAAAATGGTCTTCGTGCTATTTCTGACTTGAGAAATGAAAAGATCGGATTTAAGATTCGTGAGCGTACCCTAGAGCGTATTCCTTACCTTCTTGTTCTCGGTGATCGAGAAGTTGAAGAAGGTACAGTCAATGTGCGTACTCGCTCAGGAAAAAATTTAGGTACTATGTCAGTAGATGCATTTATTGACTTAGTGAAATCTGCCGTTGCCGAACGTGGCCGGTATATCGTGGAGTAATAAAGATTAAACAGCCTGACCGTAACCAACAACAAGGTGCTAAAAGTAACCGTCCTGCAATTAACGAAGAGATCCGTGCGAAAGAAGTACGCCTCGTCGCTGCAGATGGAGAACAAAAAGGTGTCGTTTCATTAACTGAAGCGTTGCGTGCTGCTGAAGAAGCTCATCTTGACTTGGTTGAGATCGTTGCGAATGCAGAACCGCCTGTTTGTAAAATCATGGACTACAACAAGCACTTATTTGACTTAAAGCAAAAGCAAAAAGATGCGAAGAAAAAACAGCATCAAGTGCAAGTGAAAGAAATCAAATTACGTCCTGCAACGGATGTAGGTGATTACCAGATTAAATTGCGTGCAATTTTGCGTTTCCTTGAAGAAGGGAACAAGGTAAAAATCACTTTACGATTCCGTGGTCGTGAGATGGCGCATCAACAGCTTGGTTTGGCTCAATTGCAAAAAATTGAAGCAGACGTTGCTGAATTTGGCGTGATTGAACAAGCGCCTAAGATGGAAGGTCGTCAAATGGGCATGTTAATTGGTCCGAAAAAGAAAAAGTAATTTTTCTTATAAAAAAAGCACCGCTCTCAGCGGTGCTTTTTTTTGTCTAAAACGTATAACTCAATCAGGGATAAGTCTGTTAAAAAATGTCTAAGTATCATTGGATCAGCTGAAAACAAGCTATGATAGGATTTGTTGATAATTACACTATTCAAAAATAGGAATAAGACATGTCTACAGTTACTGGTACTCAAAAACTCTCTGAAATTAATCAAAAAGTGCTACAAGAAGGTGAGGTTTTACCACAAGTCACATTGAAAGATGGCAGTCGTGTACAAACGGGTACTGTCGCGACCATGCTGCACAATATTAATTTATATAATGCAGGCGTTCGAGGTACGGTTGAAGATGAGTTGATCCTAGCGGTTCCCACCTTATTTAAAGTGGGGATGTTTGATTTATTCTCTGTGGAAGAGTGGATCAATGGCAGTAATGCTGGTCGTAAATTCGTTGGAGAGAAAGCCAAAGAATTCTTGGATAATCAAGCTTAAATCTTTTCAACATTGTCTTTGAAAACACCGCTTTATTGTTTCTTTTCGTGCTTGTCTACTGATCAATAAGTAGGAAGTGTGCTATAACGCAACAACAGTCAAGATAACGATGAATAGGACAATATAAAATGATTGACTTATATTATTGGGGTACACCCAATGGGCATAAAATAACAATCGCCTTAGAAGAAATGGGACTTGAATATCAGATTTTTCCAATCAATATTTTGGAAAATGATCAGTTTCAGCCTGATTTTTTAAAAATCTCTCCCAATAATAAAATTCCAGCGATTGTCGATCAAAATGGTCCAAGAGGTGAGCCGATTTCAGTATTTGAGTCGGGTGCGATTCTACAATATTTAGGTCGAAAAACAGGTTTGTTCTATCCGACCGATGAGCAAGAGCGAGTCGAGGTTGAACAATGGTTGATGTGGCAAATGGGTGGATTTGGTCCAATGCTTGGGCAAAATCACCACTTCAATAAGTTTGCCTCTGAACGTATTCCTTATGCGATTGATCGTTATGTCAATGAAACCAAGCGTTTGTATAGTGTCTTAAACAAACAGTTGATTGGTCAAAAATTTGTAGCAGGCGAATACTCGATTGCGGATATGGCAATCTTACCTTGGGCGTTGCGTTACGAATGGCAGGGCATTCAACTTGAAGACTATCCGTATGTGAAAGATTATATTGAACGCTTAACAGCTCGTCCTGCGATACAAAAAGCCTTGTCGATCAAAGTTGGATGAATCAAGGTGTTGGGCTACACCGCTACTTAAAGCACTGGGCGATTGCGATGGGATTGTTGTTGCTTACAGCAATCCTTTGTGCTCAGCTGCAAAAGCTCTATTCAGAGAGTCATTTAGCGGTTTTGGTATTTGCTTTTATTACTGTTTTAGGGCTCTTATTTTCTACACTCTTTGCTTGGCTACAGCTAGAGACCAAAAATTCATATTTTAGTAGCTGGGTTTTTGCCGGCTTTTTAAGTTTATCCTTAGTGTTATGTAGCTATCTTGATCATACGGTCTCTATTGATTGGGCTGCGGTTTCTGCTAGTGAAATGCAACTTAGCCTGTACCAAAAAATTATTAGATCTGATCTTACATTTTGGCTCTTATTTGTTTTTCCATTCATTTTTTCAGTTACGTATTTTTCTATTCGATCTAAAAAAGCGAAAACTAAAAATTAATCTTTGCAAAAGCCATGATTTCGGGCATGTAAGCCTGACTATTTTATAATTGTGTAATTTTTCATCTAGTCTATGCATGTTCAAGCTACGATGATTTAAGCTCATCAAAGATAAAGCATCATGCAAGCAAAAATATCAGCCCTTTATTTAAAAAAGCTTGGTTTTGAGGGAGATTTCTCTCCAACTTTGGCTAATCTAAAAAGCCTATTAAGTCTTCATGTGCAAGCTATTCCTTTTGGTAATTTATCCTCTTTTTTAGGAGAGGAGGTTTCATTAGCGTCAGAGCAACTTGTGCAAAAATTATTGATTGAAAATCGTGAAGGCTATTGTTTAGAACACAGCACCCTAACCAGAATTGTGTTAACTGAACTGGGCTATGAGGCATATAACGTACTCGGTCGAGTGTATTATCAAAGTTCGCCTGTCAGTACTCCAGTGAGAACTCATTTGGTCACACTGGTACGTATTGATCAGCAATTATTTTTGTATGATCCTGGATTTGGAGGGATGACTCCGACCACGGTTTTATCTCTTGACAAGATCGGTGAAACATTGCAGACACCACTTGAACCGTTTAGATTTGTTGAAGTTGCCCAGAGTGGTTTGGATACGACTGTACTGACGGAAATGACGTATATGCTGCAAGTCTGTATTCATGATCAATGGATCAATGTCTATGCGATTAACCCTCAGCAGCAGATTGCAGATGCAGATGCTGTAATTGCAAACTGGTACATTTCGACTTCGCCTGAATCCTTATTTACCCAGTATTTAATGTTATCTACTGCCAATACAGAAATGCGAATGACCTTAAAAGATCGTGTTTTACGGACGCATGGCAAAGGAAGCTCTGACAAGAAAGAGTTATTCACTTTGGATGAGTTTGAACAAACCATTAAAAGCGTTTTTCGGATTGATATTTCACAGGAGATGCTTGAAGCGGCTTGGGCAAAATTAACCTTGAATCTATAGCATTCACGTTATATGGTCTGCTCTTGATGCTGTGTTGCTGCCTGTTTGAGAGAACCTTGTTTTGATGTCTTATTTGTTATTATTTCTCTCAGCCTTTGGTGCTGCCACCTTATTGCCTTTACAGTCAGAAGCGGTATTAATGACCTTGCTGGTACAAGGGCTTTCTAATCCTTTCTATCTTATCTTGGTTGCGACCATTGGTAATGTCTTGGGTTCTTGTGTGAATTGGTGGCTTGGATTAAAGATTGAACATTTTAAAGATAAAAAATGGTTTCCTGTTTCAGAACAAAGGTTGTTACAAGCACAGCAGATTTATCATAAATATGGCTTTTACTCCTTACTACTAAGTTGGACTCCTGTGATTGGTGATCCAATTACCCTGATTGCTGGACTGATGAAGGAAAACTTTTGGCGATTTTTATTGATTGTCACCATCGCCAAAGGCGGTCGTTATTTAACGTTATATGCTTTATATCTCGGTCTCTTTTAATGAGAAAGGGAAAGGTGGATTCTTTCCCTTTTGTTTAGTGATCCGAACCTTTAGTAATATCGACTTTGAATAAGTCATTGGTTTTAAACCAGCAATAACTCACTACGGCAAGTGTCATACAACCACCAAGAATAGTTGCAGTGATTGTGCCGAGGTATTTGGCTGCGAGACCAGATTCAAAAGCTCCCAGTTCATTACTTGAAGAAACAAACATTCCATTCACTGCTGCGACACGACCTCGCATATTTTCGGGTGGAAAAATTTGCAAGATGGTTTGACGCACTACGACAGAAACACTGTCACAAGCACCGGTCATGGCTAAAGCAAATAATGAAAGCCACATATGATTTGAGAAGGCGAACAGAATGGTAAAAATACCAAAACCTGCTACCGCTAATAACATATTCCGCCATGCATGTTGCATTGGTGGGAATTTGGTGAGTGCAATCATGGTGATGAGAGCACCAATAGATGGTGCGGCACGTAAATAGCCAAGACCTTCGGGACCGACTTTTAAGATTTCCTCAGCGAAAATTGGCAATAACGCAATCACACCACCAAATAGCACAGATACTAGATCAAGTGAGATCGCCCATAAAACAATTTTAGTTTTCCAGATAAAGCGGAAACCATCAGTCAGGCTTTGTAGTACGTTCTCCGTTTCCATTTTCGGGAAAGTACGTTTCTGCAAACGTGTAATTAAGATAAAGCAAATGGCCAATAATGCCGTGACAGCAAATAAGCTAGTTTCACGTCCCAGAAATGCTAGCATAAAGCCACCGAGCATAGGACCGATGATCACACCACTTTGCCAGCCAATTGTGGTCCATGTTGCACCGTTGGCATACAGTTCACGAGGGATTAGAAATGGTTTGAGTGATGTTGCCGATGGATTGTAAAAACCTCGAATGGTTCCTAAAGCAAAAATGACAGCATAGATTCCCCAAGAAAGAGCGTTGATTCCAATTTTTTCTAAACCGTGTAAATGAAACAGTGCCCAGAGAATTAAAGGTAAGGGAATCGAAAAGAATAAGCAGATTTTCATAATGGTCTGTTTATTCAATTTGTCTGCGAAATAGCCGCCCCATAAGGAAAGCGTGATAAATGGAATCGCTTCTGCCAGGCCAATGAAACCCAAGGTGAGTGGGTCACGGGTGATTTGATAAAGTGAATAGGCGACGATAATTTCCTGAATCAAAATTGCCAGTGTTAGGCAGAATTGATTAATAGTCACAATAGAGAAATCCCGATACCGCAATGCAGCAAAAGCATCATTCTGTATAGTCATATTCTTTTGAATTTAAGAGCTTGTATTTATTATAGGTGTTAATTTTGTGGATGTTTCTCGTAATTTGAGAATTGGTTATAGAAAATAACGTTTATAGAAAGTAGACGATTTACTATCAAAAAATGAGCATTTTACTTTTGTTTTCGCTTGCTATGCTTTAGAATACTGGCTCCCTTACCTGCAGGTCGTTTTTGCAATGGTGCAAACGTTCCGAACAGGTGTTCAAAAGAGGTTGTTATGCCTAAGATGAAAACTCGCCGTGGTGCAGCTAAACGCTTCAAAGCGACTGCAAACGGCTTTAAGCGTAAACAAGCGTTCAAACGCCACATTTTGACCAAAAAATCTGCTAAGCGTATCCGTCAATTGCGCGGCTGTGTAATGGTTCACGTAAGTGATGTTGCATCAGTTCGTCGTATGTGCCCATACATCTAAGGAGATTATAAATGGCTCGTGTAAAACGTGGTGTAGTGGCTCATCGTCGTCACAAAAAAATTCTTGCTCGCGCTAAAGGTTACTATGGTGCTCGTTCACGCGTTTATCGCGTAGCGTTCCAAGCGGTAATCAAAGCTGGTCAATACGCTTACCGTGACCGCCGTCAAAAGAAACGTCAATTCCGTGCTTTATGGATTGCGCGTATCAATGCTGGTGCTCGTCTTAACGGTTTGTCTTACAGCCGTATGATCGATGGCTTGAAAAAAGCTCAAGTGATCATCGACCGTCGCGTATTAGCTGACATCGCTATGCATGATGCAGTTGCATTTGCTGCTTTAGCTGAAAAAGCTAAAGGCGCATTAGCTGCATAAGCTTAGAGATTCAAAGAAGGCCGCTTTTTAGCGGTCTTTTTTTATTTCCGTCCTATAATTATAAGTACAGACAAGATTGTAGTAATAATTAATAAAAACTTAGCAAATTCATATTTCTGAACCAATAAAAATAGGCCATATAATATTATTAAGAGTATTGCTAAGACGATGAGTAGTGTGGTTAGTGCTCGCCAACCAGAAATAATTTCAGGTTCTGGCGATACGGTATTTTCGATAGCTGGTGAGTTTTGCAAACCAGATTGTTTTTTACTTGATATTATTTCTTTTTCTAACTCATTTTGAGTTTTTGCCGAGATGTAAGATGTTTGATAACTATTAGCAGTATGGCAAATGAGTTGGACAAATTGTTGACCGATTGACTCTTCATAGAGATTAAATTTATTTATTTCTTCCAGATCAAAGTTTTGATATTCAGACATTTCATTACGTGGATGTTTAAAGCCTCGAAGATGAATTTGTAAAGTTTCGAACTGTTGAAGCAGGGTGAATGCAAGATTATTTTGTGGAGAGGAAATTTCTAGCAATGGGAAAGTACATCCTTCTTCTTCGTGGGGGTAAAGATGTAAGTTGTTTGTGAACGAAATATCATAGGTTCCATAAAATTGATAAGGTGCGGAACGAATAAACTCTTGGGTTTCCTTATAGAAACTTTCCCAATTCAGACCGCTATCAAATATTCTAATTTTTTTATTTTGTTCCAAATTTAGAGGAATAAGAGTAAACAACATATAGTTGCACTCGTCTTGTGTGGATAGAGCTCCCCAAAACTCTCTAGGGTCACCTATAGGTTGGATCTCTTTTACAATCTCTCTTTTTATTTTTATTAATGCGATGTTGGTGTGTCTTAGCTTGAAAACTAATACTGGATAATTATTTATTTCAAATAAAAATTTAGATTGGGTTTTTTCAAATTCAGGAAAAAGTAAAGCAAAAGGGTAAAGTGAACAATCGTAGGCACCTTGATGAAATAGATCAAATATTAAGGCATCAATTGAGTCATAAATAAGCGAGCAATTCTCTAAATCTCGTACCATAAAAATATCGTGATTACGAATGCTCCAATGGTGACGAACGGCATGATAAGAAATTAGGCCTTTAAAAAATTGTTGGGCATTATGTTGTAAGCCTAAAATGAACTTCCAGTAATTATCGGTCATTGTTTTATGTATGCTGTTATTGGTGAGACGCTAAGCTTATTATCATATCTGAAATTAATGATGGATTAAAACGTGCGCAGACAATATCACTTTAGACAAGTTGGAGAGGATACTTATATTTGGGATGTTCATCGCTTGGTTGAACTGACAAATAAGTTCGTCGCCAAGAGATTACAACTTGTTGATATTCAAGAACTCAATGAAGCCTATTGGTTTCCAGATCAGTATCCGACCACACAGCAAATCATTGAACACTTTCAATTGGTGCAAGATGCTGATCTGAGTTATCCGATTATTCTGTGTGCTGAAGGTCGAGTCATGGATGGTATACATCGTGTTGCTAAAGCAAGCTTACTTAAGCAAACTGAGATTCTAGCGGTACAATTTGAGCAAACCCCTGAACCTGATTTTATTAATGTTGATGAAGATGACTTGGACTACGATGAGTAAATCAAAGATATGATTTATTTCAAGATTACATAACCTGAACATGTTTAATTAGACATTTACGTTTGAATCTTTTTACAGTAAAGAAAACAAGCGAAAGGTAAAAAATATGTTAGTGAGTGTAGAAGGCTTGGAACAAGGTGCGATTGAAGTAGAATTGAGTATTGTGCCGAGAAAGGGTGAGACCATTCGGATTTTTTATGGACCAGATGCTGAGGTTGAAGGTGAGATTGAAAATGTACATCACGTTATTAATCAGCATGATGGTGGACATAAAGTGATTTTAAAAATTAGACCTACTTTTTAAGTAGTGAAAAATAAAAACCTAGATTTTGAAATCTAGGTTTTTTTATGACTCGTATTGTTACAGACCAAAATAGTAAGCAACGAGACAAATAATCACAGTCAGTATAATCAATTTAATCACGCCTGATGCGCCAACTTTATGATGTTGCGTTTTATCAAGCTGATGATGTGGAACCTCCATTGTTCGATCAATGATTTCAGGTTCAGCGGCAGTGAGTTGAGCTGTTTGATAATGATTTGCTGTTTTCACAATCAGCTTGGCAAATAAATCATCAGTTTTTTGTGAAAAATTACGTAGATTAATTTGCTCTTCAGGGCTAATCAGTTCGCCAGAAGCATTGTAAGGGTGCAGTCTTTGTTGTTCTAAGTAATCCGTTAATGCCTGAGTGCGATGCAATAAGCTGTGAGCACAATCTGCTGGATAGTCTGTTGGAATCAATGCATGCTGTTGTTCTAATAGCGCAGTTGGATCAATGTCGTATCCGTAAAATGGAAAGTCTTGTTGTTCTGGTTCTGAAAAATACTCCGCATATTTGCTGGCGAACAATTCTCGTTCCAAGAATGAAGTAACATCATTCCAATTTAATTTTTGTAAATCCGTATTAATTTTTTTGGAAAATTTACCATTCAGCTCATAACGCCAAAGCGTTTCTACTCGCAAATTACTTTGCTGGGAAACTGGGGCTTCAAATTCTTTATCGCTGTTGTACCATTCAGGCAGTTCATGACCGCAGATCCAAGCTGTTTTTTTGTTGGCTTGATGACTGATAATAAAATGAGTGAAGGGAAGCAGCTCAACATTGGCATTGGGATTCTGCTCATCACTGAGTAAGCTTGATAAATGTAAGCTGAGTTTGTTAACCCCTTGTTTTTTTAGGCCTTCAAGCCAAACTTGAAAATGTTGGGCTAAGAGGTGTTGAGAAAGTAAATCTCTAAAAACTAGGCTTTTTTGATTGAAAATTGGGTGTTCAATCCAACGGCTAAAATGAAGTCCTCCTGCGAGGAATTCATTGCCATAGGTGACAAGTGTAAGCTGTTGTTTCCAAATCTGATCAAGCGCCATCGTTATTCTTTCTCATTGACGATATTGGTATCTTATCCATTTTATTCAATTATTGATCATTTTTTTCAAAAAATTAAGTGATCTACTTCGTCATCCTGTTGTTTTATCTTTACATTGACACTGAAAAAGTCGCTTATTTAAACCGTGGTTTATCTTCATAAAATAGGTAAAAAGCTGATAAACTATAGCGTTTTATTATATTTCTATATTTTGTTGCTTTGAGAGTTACTATGTCACTGGAAGCCCTGACCACTGAAGCGCTTGCTGCCATTGCAGCGGCTCAAGACCTTGCTGCACTCGATCAAGTCCGTGTGCAATTTACAGGGAAGAAAAGCCAGCTTGCAGAGCAGTCGAAAGCACTTGGAAAAATGGATCCTGAAGAGCGGAAAGTACAAGGTGCTGCGATCCATGCTGTTCGTGAAGCAATTAATACCACTTTGACTGAACGTCAACAGACATTACAACAAGCTGAACTTGCAAAGAAATTGGCAAGTGAAACGATTGATATTACTTTGCCTGGTCGCGGTCAGCGCATGGGAAGTATTCATCCTGTAACTCAGGTACAAGAGCGTATTTGCCAGTTCTTTACCAAAGCTGGTTTCCAAATTGCGTATGGGCCTGAGGTTGAAGATGATTATCACAACTTTGAAGCCTTAAATATTCCGGGTCATCATCCAGCTCGTGCTATGCATGACACGTTCTATTTTGATGCAACGCATTTGCTTCGTACCCATACTTCGGGTGTGCAGATTCGTACCATGGAAACTAGTCAGCCGCCAATTCGCATCGTGTGTCCAGGCCGTGTATATCGTTGTGACTCGGATCAAACGCATTCGCCAATGTTCCATCAGATCGAAGGTTTATACGTTGCAGAAAACACCAGCTTTGCTGAGTTAAAAGGTTTATTGATTAATCTTTTAAACGAATTCTTTGAAAAAGATTTAAAAGTCCGCTTCCGTCCTTCGTATTTCCCATTTACTGAGCCAAGTGCTGAAGTGGATATTATGGATGAGCGTGGTCGTTGGTTAGAAGTTTTAGGTTGTGGCATGGTACATCCAAATGTACTGCGTGCTGCAGGGATTGATCCTGATAAATACAAAGGCTTTGCTTTTGGTTTAGGGGTAGAGCGTTTTGCAATGTTGCGTTATGGCATCAATGATTTGCGTATGTTCTACCAAAATGATGTGCGTTTCTTACGCCAATTTGCCTAAACAGATTTGGACCTCTCCCTGACCTCTCCTAAAAGGAGAGGGGATCAAAAGTAGATTTATAGGTTTTTAACAAAATGAAAATTAGTGAAAATTGGTTACGTACGTGGGTGAACCCAGCAATTGATAGCGAAGCACTTTCTGATCAATTGACCATGCTAGGTTTAGAAGTTGATGAGTTAGCACCTGTAGCAAAACCATTTACAGGTGTGGTTGTGGGTGAGGTTCTCACCGTTGAGCAGCATCCAGATGCAGATCGTTTACGTGTAACGACAATTAATATTGGTTCTGGTGAGCCATTACAAATTGTATGTGGCGCGCCAAATGTTCGCGTGGGTATGAAAGCACCAGTTGCAACCATTGGTGCCGTACTGCCAGGCGATTTTAAAATTAAAAAGGGCAAGCTGCGTGGTGTGGAATCACAAGGCATGCTGTGTGGTGCTTCTGAAATTGATTTAGAAGATAAAATTGATGGTTTGTTGGAATTACCTGCTGATGCACCAGTGGGGGTGAATATTCGTGAATATTTAAAGCTTGATGACAATGTCATTGATATCAGTATCACACCAAACCGTGGTGACTGCTTTAGTATTCGTGGAATTGCCCGTGAAATCGCAGTGATCAATCAGTTAAAGATGAATGAGCCTGAGATTCAGTCTGTACCTGCAACAATCACAGATGAGAAAGCAGTAACGATTAGCACGGAAGGTACACCACGTTATTTGGGTCGTGTTATCAAAAATGTGAATGTCAAAGCGGCAACTCCTGAGTGGATGGAACAAGCTCTTGCACGTTCAGGTATTCGTACGCATAGTATTTTGGTCGATATTACCAACTACGTGTTGCTTGAGTTGGGCCAACCCATGCATGCCTTTGACTTAGCAAAAATCGAAGGTCCAATCCAAGTTCGTCAAGCCAAAGCTCAAGAAAAATTGACGCTGTTGAATGATCAAGAAGTTGAATTGCAAGATGACATGATGGTCATTGCAGATGATCAAAAGGTTCTAGCTATTGCAGGTATTATGGGCGGCTTGGACTCATCGGTTACTGATGATACCCAAGACATTTTCCTTGAAAGTGCATTCTTTGCACCTTTAGCGATTGCAGGTCGTGCACGTCGTTTTGGTTTACATACGGATTCATCTCAACGTTATGAACGCGGTGTGGATTTTGAATTGCCAATGATTGCTATGCACCGTGCTTCTGATCTAATTCAAGCCTTTGCTGGCGGTGAGTTTGGTCCAATCACAGTTGCTGAGCTAGTCGCTTTGTTGCCAAAACGTGAATCAATTGAGTTAAAACAAGCTCAAGTTGACCAATTACTCGGTTATCAAGTGGCAGGTGATTTTATTGCCGATGCTTTGACACGTTTGGGCTGCGTGGTTGAAACCAAAGCACAAGGTGAGTGGCGTGTTGTCCCGCCTTCGCATCGTTATGATATGGCAATCTATCAAGACTTAATTGAAGAAGTTGCCCGTATTGATGGTTATGACAATATTCAAATCAGTTTGCCGAAAATTGATGCGAAATTAGAGAAATATCAAGATCGTTTTGAAATTACTCAATTACGTCAAACCGTTGCGACATTGGGCTACCAAGAAGCAATTAGCTTTAGCTTTGCCGATGCAAAACTTGAGAAGCAGTTGAATCCAAATGTACAGCCATTGATGTTGGCGAATCCAATTTCAAGTGATTTGGCTGCAATGCGTAGCACTTTGTTATCAAGTCTGATTCCATGTGTACAGTACAACTTAAATCGCCAACAGCAGCGTGTACGTTTCTTTGAACTCGGTTTACGTTTTGATTATCAGAATGCACAAAGCATTCATGATCTGAAACAGATTCCAACTTTGGCATTGATTGCAGTAGGTTCACGCACACCAGAATCTTGGCATGCAAAACCACAAGCAATGGATTTCTTCGATTTCAAAGGTGAGGTTGAAGAGATTTTAGCAGCGGGACGCATCAGTGTTGAATTTGCGCGTACTGAGCGTGCATGGTTACATCCAGGCCAATCTGCAGAGATTTTAGTCAATGGACAATCGATTGGTTATTTGGGGCGCTTGCATCCATCTTTGCAAAATGAGCTTGATTTAGATACAACTTGGGTCGCAGAGCTGGATCAGCAGGCAGTTTTGCAATCTTATGTATCTAATTTTACAGAATTATCACGTTTTCCATCGGTTAGACGTGATATTGCGCTTTTAATCTCTGATAATATTGAGGTAAGAGATATTCAGCGGTTAATTGAGCAAACTGGTGGAGAGTTACTCGACTCGACATGGTTGTTCGATGTGTATACGGGGCAAGGGGTTGAACAAGGCAAACGCTCTTTAGCTTTTGCAGTGCTATGGCAACATCCAACTCGTACGCTTGAAGATGCTGAAATTAAATCTGGTATGGATAACATTATTCAAGTGTTGGAAGACACTTACCAAGCGACATTGAGGGCCTCATGACAGCACTAACAAAAGCAGATATGGCGGACCATTTAAGTGAGCTTACTAGCTTAAATCGCCGCGAAGCAAAACAAATGGTCGAGTTATTTTTTGACGAAATCAGCCAAGCATTAATTGCGGGTGAACAAGTCAAACTTTCTGGCTTCGGTAATTTCGAGTTGCGTGACAAACGTGAACGTCCAGGACGTAATCCTAAGACAGGTGAAGAAATTCCAATTTCTGCACGTCGAGTAGTAACGTTTAGAGCGGGTCAGAAATTTAGACAGCGTGTTGGGAATGAGCAGATCGATTGATCTGCTTTTTTATGCCTATGATTTACTTTAATAAAATTTAGGCATAAAAAAAGAGAACCGTAAGGTTCTCTTTTTTTTAATCTAAAACTAGATTAGTGTGCAGCAGAAGCTGGAGCAGCCGGAGCAGAAGCAGCAACTTCAGAAGCAGCAGCAGCAACAGTAGAAGCAGCAGCAGTAGTAGCTTCAGAAGCAGCAGTAGTAGCTTCAGAAGCAGCAGCTACAGCTTGAGAAGCAGCAGCAGTAGCGTCAGTAGCTGGCGCTTCTTCTTTCTTAGAGCAACCAACGAAAGCTAAAGTAGTAGCAATAGCAGCAGCAACAGCGAATTTTTTGAATAACATGGCATCACTCTCATAAAATTGTGAGATTAAAAAAAACCTTAAGTTAGTCTGTTTGTGCTTTTATTATTCCTAAACGCTTTAGGTAACAACGCAGGGAGCAGCCTAACTGGTCTGATGCTATCCTATCAAAGCAATTCATGAATTACTACTGTTCTGTCCAACAAAACGACAAAAATGGGCAGAATTTGGCTATTTTTTGATAGAAAATAACTATGGAAAATAGATTTTGAATCGGTAAGTTAAGGAAAATAAAGAATTTTATTTTATTATTTTTATATAAAACAATAACTTGAATTTTTTGATAAATTTTAAATGAATGTGTAAATATTCTGTAAGTCTGTCAACCAAATAAAAAAAGCCACCATTGAGGTAGCTTTTTTTATGTGTGCTTAGAACTTAGGTTGATGCTTTACGCTTCATTTGATCGAAGAAATCATCATTGGTCTTGGTTTCTTTCATACGATCCAATAGGAATTCCATCGCAGCAAGCTCATCCATTGGGTGTAGCAATTTACGTAAAATCCAAACCTTACGTAAGTTATCTTCATCCATTAAACGTTCTTCACGACGAGTACCTGATTTCTTGATGTTCATTGCAGGGAACACACGTTTCTCAGCAATACGACGATCAAGGGTAATCTCTTGGTTACCCGTACCTTTAAATTCTTCGTAAATCACATCATCCATCTTACTGCCTGTTTCAATCAAAGCAGTAGAAATGATCGTCAAAGAACCGCCTTCTTCGATATTACGTGCAGCACCAAAGAAACGTTTAGGACGTTCTAAAGCGTGAGCATCCACACCACCAGTTAATACCTTACCTGATGATGGAATTACCGTGTTGTAAGCTCGCGCAAGACGGGTAATTGAGTCAAGAAGAATGACGACATCTTTCTTATGCTCAACCAGACGTTTTGCTTTCTCGATCACCATTTCAGCAACTTGAACGTGACGGGCAGGAGCTTCATCGAATGTAGATGCAATTACCTCACCACGAACTGTACGTTCCATTTCGGTGACTTCTTCAGGACGTTCGTCAATCAAAAGTACGATTAAAAAGACTTCTGGGTTATTACGCACAATTGATTGAGCAATCGTTTGCAATAACATTGTTTTACCTGCTTTTGGCGGTGCAACAATAATAGAACGTTGACCTTTACCGATTGGCGCGACTAGATCGACAACACGAGAGGTTAAGTCTTCAGTCGTACCATTACCGAGTTCCATGACCAATTGCTCAGTAGGGAATAGTGGCGTAAGGTTTTCGAATAAAATTTTATTACGTGAGTTTTCAGGTGTATCGTAGTTAATTTGGTTTACTTTCAACAAAGCAAAATAACGCTCACCTTCTTTTGGTGGACGAATTGTGCCAGTGATGGTATCACCCGTACGTAAATTAAAGCGGCGAATTTGTGATGGGCTCACATAAATGTCATCTGGCCCTGCGAGATACGAACCAGCAGCAGAGCGTAGGAAGCCAAAACCATCAGAAAGAATTTCGAGAACACCATCACCAAAAATTTCTTCGCCATTCATGGCGTGGCGTTTTAAAATGGCAAAAATAATATCTTGTTTACGGTTACGTGCCATGCCTTCAAGGCCCATAAACTCCGCAATTTTAATGAGTTCGCCAATGGGTTTTTTCTTGAGTTCAGTTAAGTTCATAAGTGGTCAGACAGAATGGAATAAGTGGAGGACTACGTTAGGGAAAGAATAAAAAATCGACCGCATACATACATGCTGATGTAATTGTATTTACACAACCACGATTCAGTAGTCTGGTTCATTGTTTCAGAGAGAAATGTGAAAACAATTGTTTATTGCCGAGCGGCGATCTTATGTTTTGTGTCTTGGTAAGAAGCGCAATGAAGTAGATTCCATTCAAAGCTTCTTGATTCAGAAATATAGAGGAAATCAAGGAATTTGTCAATTTTTAGCTAAAAATACGCGATTCAATGAATCACGTATTTTCAGATTGACCATTTAACAATTGTATTAGATGTTTTGATCAATGAATGCTGCAAGTTTTGAACGAGGTGCTGCGCCAACTTGTTGAGCAACAACTTCGCCATTTTTAAACATTAATAATGCTGGGATATTACGAATGTTATATTTTACAGCAATATCTTCACATGCAGTCACGTCAACTTTAACGATTTTTACTTTACCTGCATATTCATTTGACAAGTCTTCTAGAACAGGTGCAATTGCTTTACAAGGCGCACACCAGCCAGCCCAGAAGTCAACAAGTACAGGAGTTTCAGCATCTAAAACATCTGCTTGGAAGTTTGAATCAGTTGTATTAACAATAGTCGCAGACATGAGGTTGCTCCAAATTTAAGAAATAAAGTGCGAATTTGATCATCATCACGATGAATATTACATTGCCGCTTTATTCAATGTAAGGGTTTGTTGTGATTATTCAAGTTTGAAAATGAAAAGTCTAATGGATGCTCACGATGTTGATCATCGACTTCTACAATCATTTATCAAGTAAAAGCGCAAATACAGCACTTTTATTGCTTAAAATGACTTTAAAATTGTAAGCATGTGAATTACTCTAATGCGTGAATTGAGCATGGGTTTATATGAATAATGTCTGATTTTCTGATTGATGAAGAATTACTTGCTGCGATTGATATGGGATCGAATAGTTTCCATCTGGCAATCGCTCGTGTTGATCACGGTGAAGTTAAGAAAGTTGCTTCAATGTCAGAAAAAGTACAGTTAGCTGCTGGGCTTGATGAAAATAAAAATTTAACTGAAGCTGCACAACAACGTGGATTGGCCTGTTTAGCCCGTTTTGTCGGGCGTTTAAGTTCTGTACAGGCAAATCGGTTGAGAATTGTTGCAACCAATGCGTTAAGACAGGCTAAAAATGGCCATGAATTTATTCAAAAAGCTGCAGAAATTTTACCAAAACCAATTGAAATCATTGCAGGTCGAGAAGAAGCTCGTCTGATTTATTTAGGTGTTTCCCATACCATGGCCAATGGTGGTCGACGTTTAGTCGTTGATATTGGTGGTGGTTCAACTGAATTCATTATTGGCGAAGAATTTGAGCCACTGCATACCGAATCCTTACAAATGGGCTGTGTGGCCTACAGTAAAACCTATTTCCCTGATGGTGAAATTACCAGCAAAGCATTTGATAAAGTCGTGGTTGCTGCACGTAAAGAAATGTCCGCTATTGCCAATACTTATAAATCTGTGGGTTGGGATACCGTTGTTGGATCAAGTGGAACCATCAAAGCTTGTCGTCAGATCGCGGTTAATCTCGGTTTAAGTGACGAGCAAGAAAATCTGACTCGTGACGGTTTATATAAATTAAAAGATCGATTACTTAAATTTAAACATGTCACTGAAATCGATTTTGAAGGTTTACGTGAAGACCGTCGAGCAGTTTTGCCAGCTGGTCTTGCGATTTTATATGCGATTTTTGAAGTTTTAGATATCGATAAATTGGCATATTCTGACGGTGCATTACGTGAAGGTGTGATGTACGACTTGCTGGGTCGTTTCAAACATGAAGATATTCGTGACCGCAGTGTACAGGCGTTAATGGGGCGTTATAACGCAGATCCCAAACAAGCTGAACGTGTAGTGAATACTGCACAAGAATTGTTTGATGGTGTCGCCAATGCATTAAATTTAACGACTGAAGACAGTGACTTACTGCGTCGTGCGGCATATTTGCATGAAATTGGATTGGCAATTAGCCATGGTGGTTATCACCGTCATGGGGCTTATTTACTGCAACATTCAGATATTCCTGGTTTCTCACAAATTGATCAAAATCATCTCTCGCATTTGGTTTCGCACCATCGTCGTAAGTTACGTGCAGATGCAAAAAATGACGTTTTAAAGGTCGGCGGTAGCCATTTACTTTACCTTTGTTTATTGCTTCGTCTTGCAGTTTTGCTGAACCATAGTCGTAGTGATCAGATGCTTCCTGCCATTGAACTGAGTGTTGTAAATGATCAACAATGGCAACTCAGCGTTTCTGGCGATGCTAAACAATGGCCTTTATTGGTTGCTGACCTGCATGATGAGCAGGTGCAATTTAAGCATTGGGACATTGAGTTAAATATTCAGTCAGACAAATTTGTTGATTAACCATATTATTATGGACCATTCTTGACTTATGAAAAATAAAGCGACTCAGTCCAAGGCTTGGGCTACGGTTCAAATTGCACGACACCCTGAGCGTCCGCAATTTCTAGATTATGTCAGTGAAATTTTTACTGAATTTGATGCACTTCACGGCGACCGTTTATTTGGTGATGATGGTGCCATGATCGGTGGCTTGGCACGTTTTGACGGACAACCTGTAATGGTGGTTGGTCAACATCGTGGTCGCAGCACACGTGAAAAACTACAGCATAACTTTGGGATGTGTAATCCAGAAGGATATCGTAAATCACAACGTTTACTCGATATGGCTGAGCGTTTTAATTTACCTGTGTTTACCTTCGTCGATACCATGGGTGCATATCCTGGTGTAGGGGCTGAAGAACGTGGTCAAGCAGAAGCGATTGCAACCAGCTTGGCACAACTTTCAAGTTTAAAAGTTCCTGTGATTGCGACGATTCTTGGTGAAGGCGGTTCAGGTGGTGCTCTCGGTATTGGTGTAGCCGATCGTGTGATTATGCTGTCACACAGTATTTATTCGGTGATTTCACCAGAAGGTTGTGCGTCTATTCTATGGAAAACCGCGGATAAAGCAGCACAAGCGAGTGAAGCACTTTCTTTAACTGCAGATAAACTTCAAGCTTTAGGCATTGTTGAATATGTTGTGGATGAAGGTGATGGTGCACACTTGCAGCCTGAAAAAGTCATGCATGATTTGAAAGATGTGTTAAAACAAGCTTTAGATGAATTGCAACCGATGGATGCACAAGAACGATGCGACGCACGTTATCAACGTTTAATGAAGTTTGGCAGCAGCAATTTAGGCATCGCGTCTTAGCACAAACACAGCATTTTTCTGAACAAACTCAATTCTTGATTGGGTGTAGCGGCGGCATGGATTCCATGCTGTTGCTGTTTCTAATGTCTGAACTTTTTCCGACTCAAACCCGTGCGATTTATGTTGATCATCAACTACAAGCAATGAGTGCCGAATGGGGGCGTGTTGTAAAGCAGCAGTCTGACGTCTTAAATATCCAGTGTATTATCCAGCAAGTAGACGTTGCGACAGGCAATTTGGAACAGCAAGCGCGTCAAGCGCGTTATCAAGCGTATCAACAGCATTTACAATCCAATGAAATTTTAGTTTTGGCGCATCATCAGCAGGATCAGGCTGAGACGCTATTATTACGCTTGTTTTCTGGAGCAGGCGTGCATGGATTAGCTGCGATGCAGCAAATTGATATTCGTCAAGACATGACCATTTGGCGACCATTTTTAGATGTGAGTCGCGAGCAAATTGAACAATGGTCGCAGCAACTTGGTTTTGCCTATGTGACAGACCCAACCAATCACGATACGCACTACGATCGGGCGTGGTGTCGAGAGGAGCTCTGGGCGGTACTGCAAAAGCGCTTCCCTAAAATGCAGTCCGCTATCGCACGAACCAGTTCTCTGATGCAGGATGCTGCGGAAATACTGGATGAAGTATTGCAGAAGGATTGGCAACACTGTGCGACCGATCGTGTACTTGATCTGATCGAGTTGCAGCAGCTCTCGGCTGCACGGCAACGTCAATTGTTATCGACTTGGATGAAGGGGGCGGATCAATATCGACCAAGTTATGAGATGGTGCAGCGATTGCAGCATGAGGTCATTCTTGCAAAGCCAGATGCGCAGGCAACTTTACATATCAATCAACATTATTTCGTTCGCTATCAGAAGACGTTATATCGTTTAACCCACGATGAGCTGTACGCAGAAAAATTATTTTCCTTTCCAGATACGTTGTCACAACAGTTTGATATGGGTGAAACCATCAATGTTGCGGCTGGACAATTTAAGATTGAAACTCAAAAAATTGGTCTTTCATCTCGGCTTTTAGGGCGAGAGTTAAGGTTGCTTAAACGACAGGGGGGTGAAAAAATTCATCTTTATGGTCGTGTTGGACATTGGCCGCTGAAAAAAGCCATTCAAGAGCTACAGATTTTGCCTTGGTTACGTCATACAATTCAAATATTAGTCGTAGATAATGTTATGCTTGGGGTTTTTAGCCCAAAGGGTTTTTGGTTGGCGCAATCTGATTATTTAGAGCAGGGCGGTTGGCAACCAAGTTTAATTTCTGACTGTAATGACGTTTTTCAGCAGTCTTTTTCGTATGATGAGTAGGACATGGCGACAACATTGAACCAAAATATTTGTTTTATTGGCGGCGGTAACATGGCACAGGCCTTGATTGGTGGGTTGCTATCTCGTGGTTTACCCACAACGCGCATTACAGTTTCTGATCCTGTAGAACAAATTCGTCACATCTTAGAAGAAAAAAATATTCAAACCACAACAGACAATGTGGACGCAATTAAAAATGCGGACGTTGTGGTATTGGCGGTCAAACCCCAAGTCTTGGCAACGGTATTACAACCATTAAAAGGTTTATTGTCAGATAAACTCGTGATCTCAATTATTGCGGGTGCTGAAATTCAAACGATTTCAGATTTAATTGGTGGTAGTCAACGTATTGTCCGTGTCATGCCGAATACGCCAGCATTGGTCCAAACAGGTGCACATGGTATTTATGCATCTGAAGCGGTAAATGCTCAAGATCGTGAGTTAACCAGTCAAATTTTAGCGGCGACGGGTTTAACCATTTGGGTGGAGAGCGAAGCTCAAATTGATGCAGTAACCGCAGTCTCTGGTTCTGGCCCAGCATACTTTTTCTATTTGATGGAAAGTATGATTCGTGCTGGCAAAAACTTGGGGCTCGATGAAAAAGTGGCTACGGCATTGACCTTGCAAACAGCTTTGGGTGCGGCACAAATGGCGATTACCAGCTCAAATTCTCCAGCAGAATTACGTAAAAATGTGACCTCTCCAAATGGTACAACGCAAGCAGCTTTAGAGGTGTTTGATCGTGCGCAGATTTCACAAAATATTCAAGCAGCGCTTGCAGCAGCTCAGAAGCGTAGCCAAGAGCTAGCGCAAGAGTTGAGTGACAAGACTAAATCGGTTTAAGTAGGATAAGACAATTATGGGTGCAAGTTCTGCGCTAATTTTTGGTGTTTTGATCAATGTTGCAATTTTATTGGTCTTTTTCCGTTTTTTAATGCAATTGGCAGCAGTCAGTCCATACAATCCTGTGGTGCTTTCAACCGTGAAAGCCACCAAGATTGTGGATGTGTTTAGCCGCATTTTCCCGACGATAGGTAAAGGCCGTGTCAATTTAGCGGCAGTTGCTTTGTTGGTGGTGCTGTATTTATTGAAAATGTTTGGTCTGATGTATTTGTCTGGGCAGATGCCACATAGTGCGGTATATCTAGTGATCACGACATTTGTGACCATGATTCAAGATTTGATTCGTTTCTGTCGTTATTTGATTTTTGCAACGATCATTTTAAGTTGGGTGGTGATGTTTACGCAGTCGCGCTCGCCTTATATTGAAGTGATCCAAGAGTTGGCTGAACCATTGCTTGCACCATTCCGTCGCTTATTGCCGAATATGGGGATGATTGACTTGTCTCCAATTTTGGCGTTCTTGGCTTTGTATGTGGCTGAGATTTTGATGAATGAAGCAGCTAAAGTGCTATTAACTGGTCTTTAAGCCAATCTGATTCAATAAAAAATGGGCGTTATGCCCATTTTTTATTTCTTGATCAAACGTTGCCGTATGGCTCGATTTAATGGATTGGAGAAATAGCGTGCAATGAAAGCACCTAGCCCAATCACAAGGACAAAATAGACCAATAATAAGATCAGTTTAATGTTGCCTTCTGTGACTGCTGGCGTATAAAACAGTTTAAAAAAACCTAAAATAATCAGGTGGAATAAATAAATTTCATAACTATTCTTGCCAATCTCCTGTAACCACTTAAACCGCTGTGTCTGCGTGGTGCTGTGTTCATTTGCCACATTCGCAACAATCACGATTGCTGTCGCAAGTGCAAATAGGCTAACACCCCAAATACAGTTTTGTTTAATTGGTGCAGAAAAATAGATGATGAACATTGTCGAAATGGCAAGGTATTTCAACCCTAACCAAGTTTTGGCTTGCAGCTTAAGTTGCGGTGCAATCAGTGCTGCAATACAGCCAAAGGCAATTCCATCAAAACTAGAGAAGTAATGGTAGAGGTACGCACCACTTTCCTCACCATAATGTAAATATCTAAAATAAGGTGCAAATAGAATCAGCGCGAAACAGACAAATAGAAAGTAGGGCTTTTTCTTGAATAGCAGTGCTGTCAGTGGGAACAGTAGATAAAACACTTCTTCCACAGATAAAGACCATAACACGCCAAGCGCATAGTTGACCCAACCATTTTCAATAATCAGGATGTTCATCCAAAAGGTCAGGGCTGCTAGGTTAACTGTTGATTGAGCAACGACAATGCCATTTGGAGCCTGAGTCATAAAAGGTTTAAGCTCTAATGCAGCGAAGAGATTGACCAGACAGATCAGCAGAATCAAGGTCGGCATGATGCGAGCGAATCGTGAAATATAAAAGTCGCGCGTATTGATCTGATGTAGCGCACCCCAGCGTTTGATAGTATGTGAGGTGATCAGGTAGCCCGAGATGACAAAGAACATGGTGACACCATAGTTACCATTGCGAGCTAAAAGCGTGGTGATGTTTTCACCAAAAATCTGAAAATTGATCGAGGTGTCAAAGAGCTTATAAGGGATATTGAAGTGATGCAGTAAAACCAAAAAGATTGAAATACAGCGTAATGAATCAATAGAGTGAAAGCGCTTAAATTGAACTTGATTAAAGGACATATTGCATTCCTTTCTCCTATACGAATTAATTTTTATCAGATATTCTTTATTTTCAGTTTTCTTGTAGCGCAGGGGAGTTTATCCCCTGTCTGCAAGAAACATTTTGTTTTTCGAGTATGTAGATGCCTTAGTGGGCAGCATCCCAGTTTGGACCTTGCCCAACTTCAACCACAAACGGCACCGAAATTTCTAATACCGATTGCATCACTTCAGCAATTTGCTTTGAAAGTTCATCTGCAATCGCAGCATCCGCTTCAAACACAAGTTCATCGTGCACTTGTAATAATAGCTTAGCTTGATCTTTAGGTAGCATTTTATCCACTGCAATCATGGCAAGTTTAATAATATCTGCCGCACTGCCTTGTAAAGGTGCATTGATTGCCGCGCGTTCAGCTGCTTGTTTGATCATTTTATTGCTTGCCATAATGTCTGGTGTGTATAGACGACGGCCTAAAATGGTTTCAACAAAACCTTGTTCACGTGCAATCTGACGCGTACGTTCCATATAATCCAATACGCCCGGATAACGCTGGAAGTAACGTGCGATATAGCTACGTGACTCTTCACGGCTAAAGCCAAGCTGACGGGTGAGACCAAATTCAGACATACCATAGAGCAGACCAAAGTTCACCGCTTTGGCTTGGCGGCGTTGGTCATTGGTGACGTCTTCAATGGCAATGCCAAGCACTTCAGATGCAGTGCGGCGGTGTACATCCTGACCTTGTTGGAAAGCATGGACTAACGCATCATCTTGAGAGAAATGTGCCATCAAACGCAGTTCGATTTGCGAATAATCGGCAGCGAGTAACACTCGGCCCTCAGGTGCAATAAAGGCTTTACGAATTTGACGCCCAATCGGAGTACGAATTGGAATGTTTTGCAGGTTTGGATCGGTTGAAGACAAGCGACCTGTTGCAGTTAAAGCTTGATGATAGCTGGTATGTACACGATGTGTCGTGTCATGCGATTGTTCAATCAGGCGATCGGTGTAGGTGTTTTTGAGTTTTGCCAAACCGCGATGTTCTAAAATAACTTCAGCCAATGGATGTTCGATTTTCTCTAAAATACTTTCACTGGTACTGTATTGACCTGTTGCAGTTTTCTTACCCCCTTTGAGTCCTAGCTTTTCAAACAGGACTTCACCGACTTGCTTGGGTGAGGCAACATTAAAGGCTTCGCCTGCCAGTTCTGCTGCTTGAGCTTCCAGCGTTTGAATGGTTTCTGAAAACTCGACACTGAGTTGATCGAGGAATTGATGGTCGAGCTTAATGCCATCTTCTTCCATTCCCGTGAGCACGCGAGCAACAGGCATTTCAATATTATGTAGAATATTGACCAGTTCTGGTGAGCTTTTTAATTTTTCAGCAAGCACTTCATACAAACGATAAGTGACATGCGCATCTTCGGCTGCATAATGCGCAGCCACTTCAAGCTCAATCTGATTAAAGGTCTTTTGCTTTGCACCTTTACCTGCGATTTGTTCAAACGTCGTGGTCAAATGGCTGAGATAAAGACGAGCAACATCATCCATACCATGTCGTGTTGCCGCGGCATTCAATACATATGAAGCCAGCATAGTATCGAAATACCAACCTTGAATGGTGATACCATGATTGGCAAAGATATGCGCATCATATTTTAAATGATGACCAATTTTCTTGACCTGTTCATTTTCAAGGATCGGTTTGATCTGAGCCAGAACCAGTTCACGATTCAGTTGTTCTGGTGCACCTTCATAATCATGTGCAACAGGAATGTAATAGGCATCTTTGGCATCAAATGCGACCGAGAAACCCACCAGTTCAGCGACACGATAATCGAGGTTGGTGGTTTCTGTATCAATCGCAAAATGATCGGCTTGCTGCATACGCTGTAATAAGGCATCCCAATCTTGTTGGGTCAATACCGTATGATAAGTCGCATTACCGAGTTGATCATCTTGGCTTGAAAGATTGGCATGATCTTCAGCAACCACGGGTTCAGCTTTTTGTTCAGCTTTGGCAATACTTTGCGAGGTTTGTTGATAAGCAGAGCTATTCGGATTGTTTGGATGGTCTAATGATTGTAATTGGTTACGAAACTCTAATTCGGTATAGAGCTCACGTAGCTGATCTACATTTGGATTGGCGAGTTTAAGGTCATGCCAATCTAAGGCAAGATCGAGATCACAGACAATGCTAGCAAGTTGATGGTCAACTTTGATGTTATCTACATTATCTTTAATATTTTGGCTGAGTTTGCCTTTGAGCTGATCCGCATTGGCAATAATATTGTTTAATGTGCCATATTCATTCAGCAGCTTTGCTGCTGTTTTTGCGCCAACACCCGGAACGCCCATGATACCGTCAGACGCATCACCCATCAGAGTGAGGTAATCGATAATTTGATTTGGATGTACACCAAACTTTTCAAAAACACCCGCTTCATCCAACACACGCTCTTTGAAGCTATCTTCAAGTTTGACATGTTCATTGACCAACTGTGCCATGTCTTTGTCACCCGTCGAGATGAGGACGTGATGACCTTCTGCCAAGGCACGTTTAGTTAATGTGCCAATAATGTCATCGGCTTCTGCACCTGCGAGAAAATACAAAGGAATCCCTTGCGCTTTGATCAACGCATGTAAATAAGGAATTTGTTGAGATAACTCCTCAGGCATGCTTGGGCGATCGCCTTTGTAGATTGGCGATAATTTATGACGGAAGGTTGGTTCTGGCGTATCAAAAATCACAGCCATATGGGTAGGCTGAGTGCGACGCATCAGTTTTTGGATCGCTGAAATTGCACCACGTATTGCATTGGTATGTAAGCCAGTCGACGTGGTTAATGGTGGTAAAGCGTGAAAAGCACGAAATAAGAAATAAGACCCGTCTACCAAGACAAAAGGTGGCATTGCGCAAATCCTAATTATAAATTAGTTGGTATTTTACGTGAAAAAGCCGTGGCTGTCTTATCTGAACTTGGAAGAGTACGGCTAGCTGTGTCGTTGAAAATTTGCAGTATTTTGTATGTAACAATACCTGCTTATCTAGTGATCAAGTAAGATGACTGCAATGAAGCTATCATCATTGATATAAGTCTATGTATAAAAAAGACAAACAGGGAATCGTCATTGTTTTAATTGCGCTGACTGTATTGCTCGCTTGTGCGATTGCCTTTCAGTGGCAAGGGACGATTGTTGCTGCTGCAATTGGTCTGACCGTTGTAATTGTGCACATTCTGTCTGAAATTCATCAGCGTTTGCTTCAACTCGAACAAGCAGCGCCGAGCTATTCTGCATTAGGGGCAGGTATTGGCGTACAAAAAATTGTGATATATGCTGCGGCACTGATCGCCTTATTTGCCTATGCCAATACATGGATGTGGTTGGCGGGTGGTGCTTTATTAGTATTATTGTTGTGTTTGATCCAAACCATCAGTACTTTTCAAACTCGATTACTGCATTTAGAGCAGGTTGCAACACAATCACGAAATCAAGATATTTCTATTCAGCCACAACAACAGACCTCAAGTATTGGTCAATCTGTTGAATTGGTTGAAACGACAGCTTCAAACTCTCCAATTGTGGGGCAGCAGCAGCCAGCTTGGATGCAGGCTAGAACTGAATCAGTTCAGAGTCCAATGCTTCAGAACTCTACCTCTGTCTCTCATCCTTCTGAGTCCAAACAACCTGCTTGGTGGCAGCCTGCATTGGACTGGATGATACATGGTAATCCCATTCTCCGTGTTGCTGTCGCCATATTAATGGTCGGTGTGATTTTACTCTTACGTTTTGCAAGTGAACATTGGCAACTCAGCTTAGGTGTGAAACTGGGCTTTATTGCGATTGCGGGTGTAGCCACAACTGTTGCAGGATATTTACTGCAAAAGAAAAATCAATTATTTGCGGTGGCTCTACAAGGTGTCGGTCTGGCAGTTGTATTCTTGACCTTAATTTTTTCACATCATTTTGCAGTAATTGCCAGTTTAAGCACCGCCAGTATTCTGTTTGTGATTTTATTATTGGCGACGGTTTATCTAAGCTTAAAACAACAAGCTTTGTATTTAGCCATGTTGGCATTGACCATGGCCTATCTGGCTCCGTTGGTCATTCCACAAAACCATCCTGATGTGATTTTCTTGTTTGGCTATTACTTTGTCATTAACTTGGCTGTGGTAGCGTTGAACTTTATTCAACCTTGGAAAATTCTGCATCAAATTGCCTTCTTTGCCACCATGTTCATTGGTGGTTCGACCATCGGGATTTATGCAAAAACTTCGCAGTTTGATACCTTGGATATCATTCTCTGGCTGCATATGGCGCTATTTATCTGGCTCAGTATCCGTTATAGCCAATTGATGTTACGTGCTCAAAATGAACAGCAACAAACAGCTCAGCCCCCTGAGCGTTTACAACCTATTTTAGATGTTGGTCTGATTTTTAGTGTGCCTGTACTGGGCTTTTCGCTACATGCCTATTTAATGCATAACTCGACCTCAGCACTCACTTGGGGAGCGGTTGCACTTGCGATTGTGTATATCAGTCTAAATATCTGGATTAAACGCCAACATCCACAGTTATCAATTTTGGCAAAAAGTTTCTTTATTCTTGCTGTAGTATTCGTTGCCTTGATTTTCCCGCTTGCCAAAGGGGCACATTGGACGTCAACAGGCTGGGTAATTCAGGGAACTGCACTGATTGTCTGGGGCGTTACTGAACGATATCGTTTAAGCCGTTATGTTGGTGTGGCACTGGTATTATTAAGCTCAGTGGCATTACTGTTCCAAGTTTGGTCAAACGATCATTTTCCAATTTTAAGTACCGCGATTTTTGCGCTTGCTCAATTTATTTCTGCTTTTTACTTATTGCATTATCAAGAGGTCGAGAAGTATTTCAGTGCACGCATGTTGAGTGGGGTTTTTCTAGCGCTTGGTTTGTATTCAGGTGCAATTGCTGCTGTTGAATTGATGCAGTGGCAGCACGATGGACTGAGCCCTTATCTTGCTGTTGCTGCAATATTATTGGCATTGTTTAGTCTGGCGGTACATATTAAATCACGCTTACAGTGGGCTAATGTGCAGCTCATCTTGTTGGGAGCTTTGCTGGCTTTACTTTATGGCGAAAGTTTTGCTCAACATGTATATGTGGTTTGGCACTGGTCAAGTCGCTTAGATCAAGTGATGTTTGCCATAGCATCAATCACGATTACGTTGATATTGAGCAGCTTGAGTACTCACACATCTAAAGCAACTGTTATGCTGTGGTCTGCGTTGCTTTGGCTCAGCCTTGCCAGTATAGGATTGGCTATTTTTCCAATCATGCCGCTTGTCGCGTTTGCCATTATCCCAGCTATTTATAGTATTTGGCGATTTACATCAAATAAAACTGAGTTGCTGCATCAATTGCCAATCTGGTGTTTAACGCTATTTTGGCTAGTGTTGGTCAGTCTAGATCCATATTCTGCTGAACAATATTATTTTATACCACTGCTTAATCTGACAGATATTCTGTCTTTAATGATGTTTTTTGGTTTGATCTGGATGATTTATCATCATGATTTTAGCGCAGAGCGTTCGATTGAGTGGGGCTTTAAAGTTACCACCATTTTGATTGGCCTATTGGTGCTGAGTAGTGTGGTGGTGCGTGCTATGCATCATTATTTGGGTACACCATTCTGGAGCGCAGCAATTTGGTCGAATGGTGATGTGCAACTCAGTTTGACACTATTGTGGGTGATTTTAGCCTTTATTCTGATGACCTTTTCCAGCCGCCGCCACATCCGACAAATTTGGTTTGTCGGTGCAGCTTTGTTAGGCATTGTCGTAGCGAAACTGTTGTTATTGGACTTATCGCAAAGTGGCACCTTAACCCGTGTGATTTCTTTTATTGGTTCGGGGGCTGTGATGTTGGTCATTGCTTATCTAGCACCATTACCACCTGCATTAAGTGAAACCAAGAAAGAGAGTTAGCTCTCTTTCTGTTCTTTTTTAAGTTCTTTCTGATTGGCATATTGATCGACTTCATCATTCTCTAAAGGGAGAGGTCGGTCAATCAGGCCCATCTTCGGTACAGGAATCTCGATCTCATTTTCCAAGAAGCCATTACGAATGCGTTCCTGCATTTCATCACGTACTTTGAGCGAGTTTTCCTGACGGCACCACACTGCAAATAACAGTTCAATAGAAGATTCTCTAAACGCAGTCACTGTGACGGTCGCCTTAGGGTCATCCATCACCAAAGGATATTTGGCAGCAACGTCTAATAAGACTTGGCGGACTTTATGAATATCTTCATGGAAGTTAATCGCGAGCGTAATTGGAATACGCCGTATCGGATATTTAGACAGATTCATCACTGGTGTTCGGATCAACTGTTCATTCGGCAAACGAATATAAACATTATCCAGCGTCAGAAGCTTAACTGAGAGTAGATCAATCGAAATCACTTCACCTTCAATGGTCTGACCTCGAATTAAGGTGATCTGAATGGTGTCACCGACTTCAAATGAGCCTTCACCAATCAAAAACAAGCCACTAATCAAGTTGCTGGCAGAGGTTTGTGAGGCGAAACCCAGCGCGACAGTTAATATCCCTGCCGCACCTAAAAATACGCTGAGTTTAAAACCTGCCTCCCTTAAGCTGGTCATAATGAACAGCAGGAAGATGAAATAAAAAATACCTCGACGCCATAGCAAGCGTTGATGGGCATTAAAGCGGTTACCAATGGTGCGGATAAAGGTGTTTGAGACTAGACGTGCAATCACGAAGCCGATAAAACATAAAATAATGGCGACTACGATTTCGCTAAGCCGCTCAAAGTTAATGTTGGTAAAAAAACTGGTGAGACTGCCAGCCACATCTTTTGGAATATTTGAATTTGGCATCGCGACCCCTTAAAAAAATGAATCAAACATATTGAATAAAGTACTGCCTGGTGCACGAGGGGGATGCACATAGGTGACTTCACCCGCTTGGGTTGGGGTCTTGTTTTCAATACGAATACGAGCAGGATGATCAGTACCTTCATAGTAGACTTTGATTTGAGACGTCCATAAACGGCCTGTACTTTCGCTATAAAATAATGGCAGTGCAGGCACAGGTACGTTCATGCGATCAAAACGCAGTTGATGGTGACTGGTATTGTGGAACTCAATCGGTGTCACTGCACGGAAAGCACGCGGTTTGAGTAGATTTAAATCGATACGACCATCTACAGAGGTTGCGTAGCAAATCTCACCATTTTGTGGGTCTTTACCAAACCAAGTATCTTTCGGTTGAATCACAGGGATATCAAATAGCGGTTCAGAAAGACCGTCAACCAAACCCGCAATCCACAAGGGGGTGCTGATATACAAGGTTCCACGCTGACCCGCAGGAATATAAATCGGATCAACAGGTCGAATCACCACGGAACGATCAGCCAAGCGTGGCATCAAATGAAAGGTGCCATTGGTCTTGTGGAACATATAGCGTTCGATTTTTGCCGGAGGCGGCATGGCAAATTCAATATCATTCAATATTCGCCACTGTTGCTCGTAGTCATACTGAAATTGAGGGCGATGATATTCCAAACGCCATTCTTTGATGCCGCGAGTCAGACGAAAGAGCAATGAACCGAATTGCCAAGCTTTGGCCTGTTGAATTTCGAATTGTTGTTCGCCCCACCATTTCAAAGTGTCAGAATGGGGAACTTGATATTGATTATTTTGAGACAAGATGCAAAATTCCTTTGTGAGTATGCTAAACAGACTTCACGCTGTAATCTGCTTAGAGTACACTCAATACTTTCTCTTATCATTATTTGTGTGATGCAAATACTTAAACAAATACAAATTCCTTATAGTTTTGCTAAACGACATGGCGTTTTGTTACGTTATGAAGGTGATCAAATTTTTATTGTACGACGCAAGGACACCGCGCGTATTGCTTTGCAGGAAGCTCGTCGAATTTTGGGGAAAACAGCTCACGATCAATTGTGTACTGATCAAGAGTTTCATGCCTTACTCAGTTCTAGCTATGCAGGGGATACTGGCGAGTCGCAACAAGTTGCGGCAGGCCTAGAAGATCATCCAGATTTATTGAGTTTAGCGGATCAAGTACCAGAAGCTGAAGACTTGATGGATCAGGAGGATGATGCACCGATCGTGCGTCTAATCAATGCTTTATTGTCCGAAGCGATTCGTGTTAGTGCCTCTGATATTCATATCGAAGCTTTTGAGAAAAAGCTCTCGGTACGATTACGTGTCGATGGTCAACTCCGTGAAATTGTCCAGCCACGCCGTGAATTAGCACCACTATTGGTGTCTCGTATCAAAGTCATGGCGAAACTGGATATTGCGGAAAAGCGTGTTCCACAAGATGGTCGTATTTCATTACGTCTCGCAGGGCGTGAAGTGGATGTCCGTGTCTCAACTTTACCGTCTTCGCATGGCGAACGTGTGGTCATGCGTTTGCTGGACAAGCAAGCGGGACGCTTGAACATGACTCATTTGGGCTTGATGCAAAATGACTATGATCGTTTAACGCAACTGGTTCATCGACCACATGGCATTATCTTGGTAACTGGCCCAACAGGTTCAGGTAAAACCACCACCTTGTATGCGGCTTTATCTGATCTGAATGACCATACGCGTAATATTTTGACTGCCGAAGATCCGATCGAATATCAATTGGAAGGCATTGGTCAAACCCAAGTCAATACCAAAGTCGATATGACTTTCGCGCGTGCGCTTAAGGCGATGCTGCGTCAAGATCCAGATGTGGTGATGGTCGGAGAGATTCGTGACTTGGAAACTGCGGAAATTGCAGTACAAGCCTCTTTAACGGGTCACTTGGTGTTATCCACACTGCATACTAATACTGCAATTGGTGCGGTGACGCGTTTAAAAGATATGGGAATCGAGCCTTTCTTATTGGCGAGTTCCTTGATCGGGGTGATTGCGCAGCGTCTGGTTCGTACTTTATGTCCGCATTGCGTGACTTGGCGTAAGGCTGATGATTTCGAGCGACAAGTATTTCAGCATCTCAAGGTTGATGAACATATGGAATTACCACAACCACATGGTTGTGAAAAATGTTCACACGTTGGTTTTAGTGGACGAACCGCAATCTATGAAATCGTGCCAGTGGATGAGTCGATGCGCCGTTTGATTCATGGCAATGCGGCTGAGTATGAGCTGGAAAATCATGCACGTCGTTATGCAGCTTCGATTCGTGATGACGGTTTATTAAAAGTCCTAGCCGGAAAAACTACATTAGAAGAAGTGCTTCGTGTAACCAATGAAGCTGCGGAAGAATAAATCGATTCATGAATAAAAAACAGCATGGTTAAACCATGCTGTTTTTGTTTAAGTATTCGGATTATGCAGTCGTCACGATATTGAAAGTAACGTCGATATTGTTACGTGTTGCATTTGAATAAGGGCATACAATATGTGCAGCTGCAACCAATTGTTCTGCTTCTGCTTGTTCCATTCCAACTAAATAAACATTGAGTGTTACTTCGATACCAAAACCATTTGGAATCGGACCAATGCCGACTTCACCTTCAACATACGCATCTTTAGTAATCTTGAATTTATCACGGTTGGCAACAAACTTCATTGCACCTAAGAAACATGCAGAATAACCAGCCGCAAACAATTGCTCTGGATTGGTGACTGCGCCACCAGCACCTCCCATTTCTTTTGGTACACCTAACTGAACATCTAAAACACCGTCAGAAGAAGTTGCACGGCCATCACGACCACCTGTTGCTTTCGCTTTTGCACGATAAACGACTTGTTCTAAAGACATGATAATTATCCCTGAATATTATTGAATGCAATTTGATCGTACTGGATATAAATTAAAATACAAGTCAGCAAACGTTATAGATCCTGCCATCTTTGGTCTTTATACGTGTAGGGGAGTTTCTATATTTTATAGGTGTTTTATTTATGTGGATGGGGCAGTCGTACCAATTCACGTTCGATATCAATGTAAGTGCAAATTGTGTAAATCATGAGGATTCGATATCGGGGGGCGATAAATTGACCTGAAAGATAGTTTTTATTGTCCATCCAAAATAAAAAAAGCATAAGTGATTAGACTTATGCCAAATGCTAGATAATAAATTTGAGGTGTTAGTTACCAGAGATCGGCAATTTTTTTCATAAGACGGGCACGATAACGCGCTGTCGGGTTGCTGAGATTATTTTGAGCTTCAAGTTCGAAATGTTGCTGCCATGCCTTGATCATTTCTAAGGTTGTGCCTTTTTGCTTAATGACCATAACGTCTTCACGTTGAATATTATCTAATCGCTGCCTTGCACCTTCAGCACCTGTTCCCCAACCAATGATCCATTGCCCAAAAGCATTCAGCGATAAGTTTTGTGGTGTAGACAAAACCCGAGATGATTGAGTTGATTCATCACCATCTACATCCACAGATGTCGCGTGAAGTTGTACAGCTGTCCCCAAAACAAAGAAAATCAGAATAAATCTAAACATGAATAAAGCTTAATAAGAATTAACGGATGATGTTACATCATAGCGAGCGAAAAGTTGGCTGACTTTGTTCTACTATGATCAATAATTTGTATTAAATCATGATTCTATATATCAGGCATTTATAAAAGTTGACTATTGCAGTCAGATTGATCTTGGGTGTTTATATTTTGTACTGTGGCGCATTTAAATTGGCGTAAAGATAAAGTACGAATCAATAAGTAATAATTTTTCGATGTTGCATTAACGGCATGGCAAGACGAAGCTTATTTTGTGCCTCAAGCTCAAATTCACTGCTAATTAAACCGTATCCATCTGTATCAATACTTTGAAGCAGTTGTCCACGACTATCAGCAATGCCTGCATGTCCCCAAGTTTGACGCTGTTCACCGTGCCAACCTTGCTGCGCAGCACCTAAGACATAACACTGGCTGTCCATGGCGCGTGCTTGTAGCAATAATTGCCAGTGGAGCTGACCTGTGGTGTAAGTAAAAGCCGCAGGAGCAGTAAGAATGTTCGCACCTTGTTGACGTAAGCTTAAGGCAAGTTCAGGGAAGCGTAAGTCATAGCAAACCATCAGGCCGATATTGCCAAAAGGTGTTTTTGCGACAACCACTTGATCGCCAGGTTCAAAGAATTTAGATTCTTGATAACCGCCTACAGCATCACCGACTTGTACATCAAACAAGTGGATTTTGTCATAACGTGCTTCAGTTCTTTCAGGACTAATGCATAAGCTAACAGTCCGAACACGACCATCTTGAATGACAGAGCCATCTGGACGGAAAGGGCATGGGAGTGTACCTGCAACAATCCAGATTTGATAACGATGTGCTAATTGTTCTAGACGTGCTTGAATTACTTCGAATTGAGCTGCAGTTTCACGCTGCTTACCTGCAGCAAAGCAAACAAAATTTTCGGGGAAAACGATTAGCTCAGTACCTTGAGCCTTACTTTGTTGAAGTAATGATTCGATGACATCGAAGTTTGCTTCAATGTCATTTTGAGAATTCATCTGTGCAACAGAAAGTAAGGTCATAGGGAGATCACGATACTGAGTTTAACGATCAAGCGTTTTGTTTTTGTACGTCGAGATTTAAGCAATCTTGCTCTTTTTGCAATTGCTTAACCAGTGGTTCAAACATATTTTGGTTGTTTTCGTTCAAGCGCATCAGTGTTTTGTGTGCGTCGAGCACAGTGTTGAGCATTGCGCTATGCGTAACTTGCTCTTCTGTAAGCTCCAAGGTACATACACTTGGATCGCCACAGTAATTTAAAATCACAAACACTTGCCCAAGCCCCATGCTATTGGCCAAGGTGGTAATGTCTGGATTTGTCGAGAGCATAACGGCTTGTATTTGATGAACTTGCTTAAGCTTTAAACCTAGTTTTGCCAATATACCTAAAACAGTACTGTCAATAAACGTGGTTTCGGTTAAGTCAACGATTGCACCAACAACATTTTGCTGTTGTTCAATTCGATTGAGTAGTTTGTCTAGACTTATACAAGAGTGAGCACGCACTTCGCCAATAAGCTTGAAAATATGCGTTCCGTTCAAACTTGCATATTCAACATGACCTGTTGACATATAAATGCCATTTTCAGAGAAAGGATATCAAATTATCCCATAGTGATATTGGAGACACAAGTGGTTGAGAGGTGTGATTTAATTAAGATACTGATTTTAATGTTAATTCATTCGACATATACTCAAAATTGCAATGTCATCTGCTACATGTTCAGGGGCTTTGAATGAGTCATTTTTTAGATGTTCGACCAATTGATTAAACTGATCATTCAGGCCACCATCGAATGGCTCCAAGGCACCATCAGAACATAAAATGAACCGCGCATGACGGCTTAATTTACAATGGTGCTCTTCAACTTCAAGCTCTTCAGTCAGGCCAAGTGGGAAGCTACTTGTAGTTAAAATCTGAGGTGGTTGATTCGGTTCAAAAATAATGGGGGGAGGGTAATGCCCAGCACTTGACCAACGCACTTCATGGGTGACTAAGTTTAAGATCCCAGCAACCATGGTAATGTGTTTTTCAATATTCTCTTGTACCAACATTGCATTCAGTTTTTGAATCAATTGACTTGGTGTTTTTGAACGGCCATGAAAAGCTGCCATCCACGAGGTTAATAAACTGCTGGTGACGCCATGTCCTGAAACATCAGCCAGATAGAACAATACTTCTTCATCATTTAAGCGCCAGTAATCATACCAATCGCCAGATAAATAAGCAGATGGCTGAAAAAGGGATTCAAATTGATAATTCGGCAATTCGATTGGATTTGGTAAAAGGCGCTTTTGTAATTCGGCAGCAGAGGGTAGATCTCGGCTATCTTGATTACGTTTGTATTGAGCATCTATTTTAAACAAAGAATGAATTGGATTTTTTGGCAGACTATCCCAAATCCAACCTGCTAATGCACCTTGTTCCCAAGCTTGTGCTAACGCTGTACCCTCATGCTCAAATGCAAGCACAATTGTTGGAAGTTTCCACTGATACTTTAAAAAGTCTTGTACATCGGCAATCGCAATGATGGTTTGATCATACAAATCCAAATCGTCAATTTGAATGATCTGCAAACTCGGTAACTCAGTTAAAGCTTGATCTAAACAAGGTACGGAACGCGTGGGTTGTATGAAATACATAGATGAATAGCCAATCCTTTGTATGATCATTTAAAATTCATCATAGATGAAAGATGACCTTATACATAGTATTGCCAGAGTTTAAATTCTCTGGCAATACATTAGTTTGTAAAACATTATTTTAGTTTAATCATTTATCGTCAGAAGAAGCGTCGTCAACATCATCTGCATCACTAATAAAGGATACGTCATTTGCATCACCGCGTTTCTCTGCAATTTGGAAGGATTTACGCTGTAAATAAAAATCACGGATCATTGAATATTTATCACCTTTTAAGCTTTCTTCAATATCAAGAATCTGAGAGCGCGCATCAATGGCTTGCAATACATTGGTAGACCAGTAAATACCATCTTGGTCTTCTAATAAGTATTTTTGAGGACGACCAAAACTATCCGCTGCCAAACCAAAGCCATCACGGAAAGTACTTGGGCCAAAGAAAGGCAACATCACATAAGGGCCAGAAGGAACACCATAATAACCTAATGTTACACCGAAGCTTTCTTCTTCAGTGTTTAAGCCCAAACGACGTGCCGGATCAGCAAAACCTAAAGTTGTTAATGTATTTACGGTAAAACGACCTAAAGTTTTTGCAGCACGGGTAGGTCGACCTTGAATTAACTGGTTTACAGCATTCCATGGCTCACCTAGGTTTTTACGGAATTGGCGATAGGGGCTACGTACAGGTTCTGGAACTTTAGCAACATATTGAATCGCAACTGGCTTTAATAGGTTGCGGTCTAAGATGTCATTAAATGCATAAATTTGGCGGTTTAATGGTTGCAGTGGATCCTTAACTGAATCTGGCTGTGCAGCATTGGCATTTACTTTTAAATCATTCTTGGTGAGATGTTTTAAATCTTTAATGGCTTGAATGGTTGATGTCTTTTGTTCAGCAGTGACTTGAGTTGCTACAGCATTCGCTTGGTTGGCTGAATCACTGGCAGGAGTCTCTTGTGCGAATACTGATGAACATGCTCCAGCAGTTAACAACCCAAGCAAGATAAAATTGGAGTAATGCATATAAGTCCTTAATCGCTGTTAGAGCGAAATAATACAACCATTAAAATGAGTGCGTCACTGAACGCAAAACATAAAGAGAAGGCATACAGTTTAGTTGTTCTCCTATTATTAAAACAAATTCGGTCGAAAAATATAAGAAAAATTGTGAATTTGGTTTAAAAATGTTCACTCGAATAAAAAGATTGAAAAATGGGGTTGTGTCTGGTCTGAAATGCTGTAGAATGCACATCCATCGGCGGTGATGTAGATAAAAACTTGTTGATAAACAAGGATTTGGCTTAAGGGTTAAATTTTTGGGTTTGAGAATAAGTTTTGAAAATATCTAAATTACCTGTTGACTTTAAAGAAATTTAGAGTAATATAGCCGACCTA